>RFNG01000086.1 GCA_009927275.1 Sphingobacteriia bacterium
CTTATATATTGTTAATATCAATTAACTTATTAAATTTGTATTGTTAAAAACTATCAAAATGAAAAAATTTATTTTAGTAGCAGCTGTACTGTTTGTGGGAATAGGAAAAGCTCAATTGGTAGATGAGCAAAACGTAACCATAACTATGGATTTACAGCCCATTTTACAACTTGAAATGAACGGTTCACCAAACATTGATTTTGTATTTGATGATATAGCCGATTATATGGGGGGCATAACCAAATATGGTGCTACCCAATTAAAAGTGAGCTCATCCATTTCATGGGATTTATATGCAGTAGGAACATCAGCCAATGCGGCAACCAATTTTTGGGACAGTCAAGTATCTTATGGTAATATTAGTGGTGTTTTAGACGTTACCACATTACCTTTGGAAGCGCTTGAACTGCATCAAGATAAAGCAAATCCCTCTTCTGCTGGTGCTACGGCATTTGACGATTATAATGCCAACTTTGCCACCTCCCCTGTAATAACTGGGGCCAATAATATTTATACCAGTGCAGCACCCTATACACGTCCTGTTGCAGCTGAAAAATACATTGCCGGACATAATGCCGCAACCGACTTTGTTGCCGGTGGAAGCTATTTATTATTAAATCCTACCGTTGGTGCCGGTAGTAATTATTGGTACAGTATTGACTACCGTTTGGTACCAGGCTTACCCGCTATATTTCCAAATGCCCGTACCAATGCCGGTGTGGCGCGTGATATTGCAACCGTTTCAGGTGCTGGTACGTATGCACGGCCGGGCGTATACACCATGAATGTGAAATATGTTTTAGTTGAAAATTAAATAAAGCTTTTAAAAATCTACTGTTAACAAGTTATTTACATTAAGGCGCCGCTTAAGCGGCGCCTTTTTTATTTTGTAGGGTTAGATGCCCTCATTTAAAACCATTTTTACTCTTATATTTTGGCTGATTTTACAATGCGGAAAATCGCAATGCCCGGGCCCCTCGGGTGGAGCATCTAATTGCGATCCGCTACTTTCTGAAATCCGAATGAATACTTCCAATATGGTGGACTTTACGTTTGATTCGTTTTCAAAAATAAATGGAGGTATGGAAATTTTTGGTTCAACCCAAATTAAAATTATAACCGTTAATAATCCGGCATTAACCTGCAAGTGGAATTTGATTATGTATGTGTTTAATAGCGGTATACCTACCCCAGCCAATGCTTTTGATAATTTGGCACAATACGGAAACGGAAGCGGTCAGTTGCCTACCCTAAATTACATACAGGTGCGTGTAACCAATATATGTGGCACTCCTGTTAATAATGGCGTTTGGCAAACCTTTGCTGCCTCCAGCGGATCTGCCTTGGATATAATAAATAATATTGTTTTAACTGCAGCCGGAAATTGCAATACCTCAAAAGTAAATACAGCAGGTTCGTATTTAACCAATCCGGGGGAATATACATTTATAATAGATTATAAAATTTTACCGGCGGCCGGGATACCGGCTTTTCCGCTAACACCGGGTAGATACAGCGCCAATATTAAATTTTGTTTAAGCGAAATGTAATGAAAATGCAAAAAACATGTTTTTGCTTAATTTTATTTTTTTGTTGCGCCGTTTCAATTAGTAAATCTGCAAGTAGTGCTGCACCCCCCGATTCATTACAGTGCAATTATCTTTATAAAGATGTGATACTTAAAGATCTTAATTTTGTTTCCAATGTTTTACGAATTGTAAACCTGTCGTCAAAATCGGTTTCAATTACCCTTGAACATGCCATACCGGATTTTTGGAAAATTATTGGCACGCAGCAAGCCACCATTGGCTTAAATGCCAAAGACTCTATTTTTATACCGGTTCGATTGAGTCCGATACAAAAAAACATTGTTAGTGGATTTCGTTATAAAATTATTAGCATTGTTAAACTACCAGATGAATTTCGTCAAATACAATGTGTTTTTTTAATTGAAAAACCAAGGGTGCACCGATTTTCAATGGATTTGCTATCACCAAAAACCGTTTACTTAAAAAACAATGAACGTAAAATTACATCTAATCTGATTTTAGAAAATAAAAGTGATTTTTCAGAAAGTTATTTATTTAGTATTGATTATACAGGCAGAAACATTCGCCTAATCGATTCCAGTCAGCGTTTTAAAAAACAGGCCTATATAGGACTTATTAAACCCTATACAGATACCATCTCAGATATAATTAGCGATTTAAGTCCTGATAAAAGCATACCCGTTCGAATAGATCCCAATTCTTACATAAATGGCGAATCGTATTATTATCCCATTCGCAATTCTGTATTTTATAAAGCCCGGCTATTAAACGGTTTTAAAACCGATACCAGCAAGTCTAATCTGCAGCAAACTTTATTGTATACTAAACATCAAAATATTATTAAATTATATAACCGCTTTTACGTAAATAACAATTTTCAAAATGAAATCCCTTCATCCTTACGTGTTAATTTTTTTAATTTGGTAAGCAAACAACCCATAATGAATGTATTGCTGTTTGGCCAATCGCGAACAGAAAAACTTGGGTATTTAAGCTATTACCTTCAAAGCTATTTAAATACCTATAGTTTTAACAGCAATACATTAAGATCCTTTTTTGGTCAAATTAATTTTATAAATACTAAATACACCGTTTCGTTTGGCAGTAATCCGATTTTAAGCTTTTCAAATGGTAATAATGCAATGATAAACTCCAATGGTTTTGGCTTGGGATATAAACGCAGTTTTAAAAACAATCAGGAATTGGGCTTTGTTTTTAGTCGACCTCTGTATGCCGGCACCAGTAATTTAAATTTAAATTATGGTATAGGCTATCAAAAAACATTTCAACGCGCTTCAATGGGGCTTGTTTTTCAACAGCTTTTTCCAAATGCAACTAAAAATTATAAACTTATCAGACCTAATTTAACCTTGAATTTAAATGCAAAAAACATACTGATGCTGTATTCTAACTTAGTATTTGATACTAAATTGATAAATACCAATTACGGAATGAATTATTTTAAAAATTGGAAAAACAAAGGTTTTTCTAATGTCGCTTTTCAATACAATCAATCAACCAATTATAGTTTTTTAAGTCCACAAGTTTATAGCTATTCCAATGATAATTTAAATATATCTGTAAGAAATCAGTTTCTTGTTAAACAACAAACATTCCAGGTTTTTAACACATTTATACAAAATTCATTTTTAAACGTTCAAACACAAACACTCAATTACAACTCAACTCTTAGTAATAATATTTTAGTAGGTCGGTATAAAATATTAAATAAAGCATTAATTCCAGGACTTTACATTGATCATAATTCCATATTTAATATTAATACACTGAGTTACGGGAGTATTTTAAACTTTAATAATTGGTTTTATAATAAATCTTTAATATCGAGTTTAAATTTAAGATCCGGTTACAATCATTTTTTAAATAATAAATTGCCCAATTTTTTTACTGCACAGGTAAATGCTTTTGTATCTTATAAGCTATGGCGTATAAACGGCCGCTATTATTATGGCCCAATGAATTTTACTAATTTGGTAAATAAGTTTAACGGTAAACTACCTTATGAGCAATTTGTATTTTCAAACATTACACATCAAATTCAATTTAAGAACAAACAATTTGTTTTAGAAAATAATGTGTTTTATAATTTAATTTTTTCAATTAACCGACACGTAACGGGCTTTTTTAGTCAGTTTTACTATTTTACCACCAGTGGATGGGTATTTAATGTAAACGTAAATTATAATTTAAATACCTATCAAAAGTATGTATTTAATTATAATCCCAATTCAAATTATAATAATATTGCAAGCGATGATCGCGTGTTTTCGAATACGTTTCAATTGGGTTTTGGAATTCGAAAAGATTTTAACATTTCATTACCCGCAAATCTCATTGTAAAACCTACACATAATCTAAAATTTAAAACATTTATTGATCTTAATTCAAATCGAAAATATGAACCGGGTGAACCGGGTATTGAAAATGCTGTAATCACTTTGGGTGATTACCAGTTTCAAACTGATACGGCAGGTGAGGCAAGTATTTACAGATTACAAGATGGCTGGTATAAATACTCGGTTATACTTTTACAAGACATCGGATCTTGGTTTCCAATAACCTACGACAGTTTATTTCACGATGGTACACCCTGTTTTTATATACCATTTACACGAGGTGGTGAAATTTTAGGTAAACTGGAAGTAAAACGCGATGCATTGAGTGAAAAACTGATTGAAAAAATTGATGTTTCGGGAATTCGCATTCAGTTAACCGACAGCTCCGGAAAAACACTTACTACCTTAACAGATGTAAAAGGTAATTTTAAATTTAATGTACCTTTTGGTGATTATAATATGTACATCAATGATAATAGTTTTTCAAACGATTTTATGTTAAGTGAAAATCATGTAACATTTAATTTAAATACCGACTATCCGGCATTTTACCAAAGCTTTTTTATTTTAGAACGGCTTCGCAAAACCAAAAAGAAAAAGTTTGATGCTAATGGAAATTTAATTATTGAATAATGTTTGTAATCCAAAATACTATACTTACAGGCGTGATGATAATGGTTGTTCAAATTGAACTTGCACAATCGCTGTCCCCTTATACATTTTTTAAAGATGGTATTGGAATAAACCTAATAACTCAAGGTAATGGCGAACGTTGTAAACCTGCCCATGAACTTACATTGCGGTATTCAATGGGTTTTCATCCTGACACCTTATTAGATCAATCAAATTCAAATTTTACATTTATTTTGGGTGAACGTGAGGGCTTAAAAGGATGGGACCTGGCATTACAGCATTTGCATATTGGTGACAGTGCCGTTTGCATAATACCCGATTCATTGGCATACAGAGGACAAAAAATTGGCCGTTACCAAACACAAAGGCCACTTATTTTAAATGTAAAAATAATTGGTCAGCGGCCCGTTTATTTTGACATCCCAAAACATAATAGGGATAGCATCCGTGTTGGTGCAGGTATTAAAAAAATTATTTTAAAGCCGGGTAAAAATACTGTACAGGCCTATCATTATGTAGATTTTACCATTACCGGATATATAAAAACAACGGAAGGTTACCGGCGACGATTTATACAGGGATCTAACACCCAATTAGGTTTAAATGTACAACTGGGCACAAAAAATTTTATTGAGGCCCTGGATAAAACCCTTTTAAGTATGAAAACCGGTGAAAAGGCTCATGTTATAATTGAACCTTATGCGGGATTACAAAATGATAAAAAACAAGCTGGAATTCCGCCCAATAGCAGACTTTTTTTTGACATTGAATTACATTCTACTATTAATCCGTTTAAACACTTGGCTTTAAAAGATACCATTACTAAAATACCTGGATTTTATTGTGTAGTTAATGGCGAAAAACGGAAAAATATTTTGCGTCAGGTTTTGCCTGAAGATGAGCAAATCATATCCACGCAAGGCTATTATTTTAAATTGGATTCAAATGGAAACGGAATCATTACTTCTAATTCGTACATTACAGGACGTCCGTTTATTTTTAGAACCCGTTCATCTCTTTTTCACGCTGCATTTATTAATGGCTTTAAGCACTTGCAATTTGGTGATGAGGTTTTATTAATTTACGATTCGGTACCAGCGGCCAATGGTTTTGAAAAACAAGGTATGTATTTAGAAAGCGTTCGTTTTACACCTTTTCCGTTTTACAAAGAAGATACCCTTTTGCGACAAAAACAAAACCGCGTTACATATCAGGATGTTGTTCGCACTGATAATCCATTAAGCGTAGAAGCGCAAGACACCATATCCATACGTTTTACGGGTTATTATAAAACGGATAACGGAAATCGTCGTATTTTTGATTCGTCAATGGATTTACAACGCGGTTTTACATTTGTGTTAAATGCTACATCCATTATACCGGGTTTAAAAGATGGTATTATAGGCATGCGCAGCGGTTCAAAACGTATAATTTATGTACCCTATTCGCTCGCCTATGGTACTGAAGGATTGCCTAAGCGAGGTATACCACCAAAAACCAATTTAATTTTTGATGTAGAAGTTTTACATATTTCCAAACACAAGCTTTAAACTATGAAACCAATTATACTTTTACTATCATTTATTTTATTACAAATTGTTCATGCACAGGTTTTAAATACCGACAGCGGAACAGTGCCTAAACCCAATGCAATGGATAATACCGAACGGTCGGCCGGTGTTGCGGTGTCGCCCTCAACGCTTCGATTTAACGCCAAGCCCGGAACACTGCAAATTAAAACATTTAAAATAACCAACGACAGTAAACGGAATTATCAGTTCAATTTAATATTACAGGATTATGCCGTTGACGAACAAACAGGCAAAGAAGTATATATGCCTAAAAGTTACCGCTATGCCTTGTCTAAATACTTAAGTGTATCTCCAAATTTTATTGAATTAAAACCGGGTGAGTTTAAAAATATTGCTGTAACCATAGATATTCCTCCTGTTGATACTAATAATATTTCCATGTGGACTATGCTTATTGTTGATCAGGTAGTAAATAAAAATAAAAAATTAGAATTAAATAAAGCCAATGCCAATGCCCTCGCAATGGGAATTAATGTGGGCATGGGATTTGGAATTCGGATGTATCAAAATCCACCAAACGTTAAAATAACCGATGTGGAAATATTAAAATTAGCATATGCAGCTCCCAAAACCAAAAAAAATAAAGGGTATTTACTCATTGATTTACAAAATATGGGAGATGGCATTTCCTACTGTTTAAATTATATTGAAATGACCCATTTTGCAACCGGTAAACAAACTAAATACAAAGTAAATCAATTAAGTATTATGCCAAAAAATAAAAAACAGGTAAAGTTTGAATTGCCCGCAGAATTAAGCTCAGGTAAATATTCAGCAGTTGTGGTTATTGATTTTGGTGATAAAGACAATTTACAAACCGCCGAAATAGAATTTAAAATAGATTAATATGAAACCAGCTTACTTGGTTGACACGCTGCGAACACCCATTGGATCTTTGGGTGGATCACTCGCATCTGTTAGGGCAGATGATTTGGCGGCCCATGTGTTACGCGAACTCGTAGCCCGAAATTCAGGCCTTGATCCACACGGTATTGAAGATGTAATTTTAGGCTGTGCCAATCAGGCTGGTGAAGATAATCGGAATGTTGCGCGAATGGCGCTGTTACTTGCCGGATTACCTCAAAGCGTAGCGGGACAAACCGTTAATAGACTATGTGCAAGCGGATTAAGTGCGGCCATGGATGCTGCTCGCAGCATTATGTGTGGCGATTCTGATCTGCTTATTGCAGGAGGTGTAGAACAAATGACGCGTGCACCATGGGTTTTAAGTAAATCGGAAACTGCCTTCGGACGTCAACAGGAATTGTATGATTCCAGCTTTGGCTGGCGATTTATAAATCCTAAAATGCACGAACGGTTTGGTACCGATGCCATGGGGGCCACCGCTGAACATTTAGCAGAACAATTTAATATCAGCAGAGAAGATCAGGATGCATTTGCTTTACTGAGTCAGCAAAAAGCTTCCCTTGCCCAGGCATCCGGACGATTGGCTCGTGAAATTACGGGAGTTTTAATTCCACAAAAAAAAGGTGAACCGCGTTGTTTTGAAGCGGATGAGTTTATTAAACCTCAAACACATAAAGATGCATTATCTAAATTAAAGCCGGTTTTTAAAAAAAATGGTACCGTTACTGCAGGTAATTCCAGTGGGTTAAACGATGGTGCAGCTGCGCTTTTACTCGCTTCAGAAGCTGGCATTAAAACACATCAATTAAAACCTTTAGCCCGAATTGTAGCTTCTGGTGTATGTGGTGTTGAACCTCGCATTATGGGTATTGGCCCGGTTGAAGCAAGTTATAAGGCATTAAAACGTGCCGGATTAACAATACATGACATGGACCTTATAGAACTTAACGAAGCTTTTGCTGCACAAAGTTTGGCATGCTTACGATCATGGAAATTAGATGACAATGACCCTCGCGTTAATGTAAATGGCGGTGCTATTGCACTGGGACACCCCTTGGGTATGAGTGGTGCACGAATATTAGGTTCGGCAGCACTTGAACTCCAATATCGCAATTTACAGTATGCATTAGTAACCATGTGTATTGGCGTTGGTCAGGGATTTGCAGTAATTATTGAACGCGCCTCATGAATATACACCGTCTGGATTTAAATAACAGTATTCTATGCGAATACATGATTGGAATTCGTGATATTACATTACAAAAAAACAGGACTTTATTTAAATCGCATTTAAAATTCATTGGACGCTTGATGGCTTATGAAATCAGTAAAACGCTATCATTTACCGCTAAGTCTGTTCAAACACCTTTGGACACCTACTCGGGTTTTGAATTGCAACAGCAACCCGTTTTAGCTTGTATTTTGCGTGCTGCATTACCTTTTTATGATGGCTTTTCTGAAGTGTTTTCACAAGCTGATACTTTATTTATTGCAGCAAGCCGAAACTATAACAATGAAACAACGTTTGAAATCGCACAACATTATTTTGCCGGTCCAAAACTGGGTTCTGCTCCATTAATTTTATGTGATACCATGTTGGCCAGCGGTTTATCTATTCACGACTGTATAAATTTAATATTACAGCACGGCCAAACCGGCCCAATTCATGTAGCATGCGTATTAGCCTCAGAACCCGGTATTACATTTTTAAAAACAGCATTCGCGTCATCCTCCATTACTTTATGGTGTGGTGCAGTTGATCAAAACTTAAATGCGCACGCCTATATTGTTCCAGGCTTGGGAGATGCCGGTGATCTTGCATTTGGAGAAAAATATACAATTTGAACATGCGGTATTCTTGGGATACATACCCCCTACACCCTGCCGTTGATGCATTTATTAAACATGATCCGGTTACCAATGAATTAATATCATGTCCCACACATATTGATGCAATACCCGAATTTATTAATACCCATGGTTTTACAGTAGAAAAACGGCAGGTGCTATATACTGTTTAAAAAATCAAACACAGGCTTTACACTTAGATATACCTCAGGTTAATGAAAATATTGAACGTATCAAAGCACCCACTACGTATACAGTAACCTGTGGCCATCAACTGGTGCTTTGGAGCGGACCACTTTTTGTATGGACTAAAATTGCACATTGTATAGCCATTTGCAAGCGTTTACAAATTCAGTTTCCTCAATACCAATTTGTGCCGGTATTTTGGCTGGCCGCTGAGGATCATGACACAGCTGAAATACAAACCGTTCATGTATTTGGAAAACGCTACCACTGGCCTGTAACAGGTAATGGACCGGTTGGCGAATTAATTCCAAATTCAGAATTAAATAACTGCCGAATAAATTTGCAAAACGCAATTCAAGGAATGCCCTTTGCCGATGCGTTTAATGCAGCCTTAAACGATTTTCAAAATTCAAAACATTTATCACAAGCCGTACAAGGTCTTTTATATCGGTTTTTTGGATCAGAAGGTTTAGTATGTATTGATGCCAACCGTGCAGAACTTAAACAACTCTTTAAAAATCAACTAAAGGCCGATATTTTACATCAAGAAACCATAAAAGCCAGTTTACAAACCATGCAGTTATGGCAAAGCAAGCAATGGAAACCGGTTATTGGATTTCGACCTTGCAATATATTTTACATTTTTGAAAATACACGTAAACGCATTGACAAAACTCCTACGGGATTTGAATTGTCTGATAAAAGTAAATTCTGGACAACTTCTGAAATGGAACTTGAAATAGATTCTAATCCAGAACGTTTTAGCCCTAATGCACTTTTACGACCGTTGTACCAGCAATACATTTTACCAAATATTATGTATGTTGCCGGACCTCAGGAATTGGCGTATTGGTTGCAATTAAAATCTGTTTTTAAACATTACAACATTTCCTTTCCGTTGCTTAGTTTAAGATACATGCAAATACCGCTTTCAGCAAAAACCATACGCTATTTACATAAATTAAATTTACAACCTATTGATACATTTAAAACGGAACAAGCGCTTTTAACTGCGGTTACATGTAATGACCCTTTAACATTACATGCAGTAGAATGGAATGCAACTTTTAAATCACGCATTGAAGATTTGGGACAACGTATATACCAAGTGGATGCAAGTTTGAAGCCTGCATTTGAGGCTGAAACGCATAAATATCTTAAAGGTATTGAACGATTAATTTCAAAATCAAATGCTAAAATTAAAAGCAATGCTACACAATTTCAACAGCAAATTAACAACATTAAAAATGCCGTTTTTCCCCAGCATCAAATTATAGAACGGACTGAACATCCTGCACAATGGTATTTACTAGAAGGACCTGATTTTATTAAACAACTTATTATGCGTTGCGAACAATTAGAGGGTGAAATCGTTTTTTATGCAACTGCACGGCATAACACAGAATCATGAAAAAAAAATGGATTATTGCACTCATTATTTGCTTTCCCTCCTTATTTTGGATTATTTTAGAAAGCTCCACTATAAATTCAAAAAGATTACCCTTTTATGGTCCTAAATCTATAATAGAAAAGGATACTGTATATTACAAAGCACCTACTGTATTTTACGATATGGTTCGTAAAGACAGCTTTAGCTATCCGGGATCGTATATAGGCGTATTTATCGATGAGTCGTATCGCAAAGACAGTTACCGATTAGACGGTCTGTGGGAGTATTTTAATTATAATTTTGAGAAAATTAAAGAACTTCCGTTTATTTTTATTTTTGAAAATACCAATCGGATTACTGAACTTAAAACTTTTATGAAACAGCCTAATTTCTATTTTACAAACTGTACAAATTTTGCTGCAACACAAAAGTCATATTACCTTAAAAAACCCTATTATGTAGATTCAAGCTATTTTGTACTTGTTGATCTAAATCGGCATATTCGAGGGTATTATGACGCCCGTTATATTGCTGAGGTAAAACGGCTTATTGATGAATATCAACACTTACGTATAAAAGAAGAAAAACAACTTTTAATAGAAAAAAATGAAATTAAGCAAAATCCTTAGTGTTGCATTTGCCTTAGTGTTTATAAGCTGTAACACACAAAATTCAACTACACTTCCCTTTTATGGACCCAAAAAATTACTGGCAAGTGGAGATACTGCGTACCACCAAATAGGTAAATTTTCATTAATCAATCAAGATCAAGTTTCCATAAATGAGCAAATACTGCAATCTAAAATCAGTGTGGTTAATTTCTTTTTTGCCACCTGCCAAAGCATTTGTCCTATAATGAGCAAACATTTAATGCACTTACAAGACAGTTGTTTAAAATTTAATTCCGTATCACATGCTTATCCATTTCAGTTTATTTCTATAACTGTAAATCCAGAGCATGACAATCCTGATGTTTTAAAAAACTACGCAAAAAGCTACAATGCCAAATCGGGATTTTGGACTTTTTTAACCGGATCAAAAACCGAAATTTACCATTTAGCTAAACATGATTTTTTAGTAAATGCACTAGAAAATAATTCTACCGCTGAAAACACAGCCTATACGCTTTCTACCGAAGAGTTTATACACAGTGAATTATTAATGTTGATTGACCCTAAAGGACATATACGTGGATTGTATAATGGCACAGATGAAAGCAGCGTTATTGAGTTATGGGATGCTCTAAAACGTCTTAGTAAGGAATTTGAAAAGCCACACTAAGTTTATTTAGCAGACTCTATCTGTTCAAGGGTTTGCAACATTTGGGGAACCTGTTCGGCACCTAAACGTTTTGCTTTAATTCGTTTTTCTGAATCCAGAATATAGATGACCGGTGTTGAGTAAATATCAAATTTTTCCTTTAAGTTATTGATGTGAATAGGATCAAACACATGTATAAAGTCTTTAAGTTTCTTTTCAATTATAAACTTCTTCCAGTCTTTGTATAACTCATCTTTGGTTTGTACAGCCAGTACTTTAAAATCAAGTTTTGATTTTAAAGCCCCTAACTCTTCATGTAGTTTAGGTACTTCCGTTTGACAATGTCCGCAATCTGCAGCCCAAAATACAAGCACGGTGTATTTAGCCTTAATACCATACAGGGTTTTAAACAAAGGGGTAATCTTATCAATATTTTTATAATACAAATCGGTAATTGATTTACTGGATGATGCCGTGTCAAATCCCATTTTTCGGACTACACCGCCATAGGTGGTATCAATAGCAAATAAATCCGGTACTCTTGAATCTAAAAGCAAGTTACGCAGCACATCTACACGTTCTTTTATTTTAGCAACAGTTTCGTCTGCATATACTTTTTCTGCACGTCCGGAAATAATGAATTTATCTGCCAGATGCACAAAAATCTTATCAAAACCCATTATTTTACTTTGTTCGTATTTATAAGTAAAATGTCCAATTAATAAATTATATATCAGTTCGTTTTCAGGACATTTTAAAATTAATTTGTCTATTTCTTGGATAATAGTGTCCGGATGCTGTAAAATAACCTGATCAAAATAACGTATGATGCGGTCATCAAAAAAGGGCGTACGAATAATTCGTTCATCTTTAAAATCTATTCCATCAAAAAAATGAGATTTATAATAGTAATAGGCATAAATACTATCAGGACGATTATTTTTAGCTTTTGGTAAATCTTTAGCCTCTTTTTCTGTTTTTAAATTCATAACATCATAAACGTAGGTACCCTTAGAGCGTGTCATAAAATTTTGATCAAACGTTTTAACCTCTTCATTTAATCGATCTAAATTTCGCTTCATGTATGCAGCACTATCAGAAGCATTAAGGCCCTTGGTTTGATCGCGCAGTGTTCCAAATTGTTTATTTTTATCTGAAATAAATTTTAGATAACTAAAAAACTGCTCGTTATCTTTTGAACCGGTACATTTTAAATTGGAAATAATATCAGATTTATCCGTAGTTATAGTAAACTTAAAACTATCGTTTATAAAAAAATCGAAATACACCGATTTACCCTGACTCACCAGCGTATAAATACCCTTGTCTAAGGGATCTTGTCCTTTAAAGCGAATAAGACCGTCTTTAATATTTTTACAGGTATCGGTTATATATTGTTGGTCAAAAATATATTTTACCAGATACACCATTGAGTCATTACAACCTTTCATTTTAATGGTAATATCATAGCCTTTTTGGGCGTATGCGCTAACTACAAAAAGCATAGAAAGGAAAAGGGAGTTGAGAATTTGAGAGGCTTTTTTCATAATGAGAGCTTTAACGGGTATTAGATTGATTTTGAATTTTTTGCAATGTAGATAAAAGTTCAGTTAAACTTTGATGATGTGATATTATAGTACTTTCAGCGTCCAATAACATAAATGCAGGCGTAGCTTGTATGTCAAATGTAGTTTTAAATTTATTGAGATGTACAGGATCGGCATAATGTTTGAAAAAATTTAAGTTTTTTTCACGAATAAAGTTAAGCCAACCTTTATAATCTGTATCAATTACATTAATTGCCAAAACCTTAAGTAAACCCGACTCTATAAGCGGTTTTAACCGGTCCTGAATAATTGGAAGTTCTGAAATACAATGGGGGCAATCTGTAGACCAAAACAAAAGCAATTGCAATGGTCCGTTTTTAGTATTAAAACTATAAAACATAGATTCTAATTGTGCTTTGCGAAGCTCGTACAAGCGTTGTGCGTTTTCGGAGGAAATCCCAACTTTAAAACCCCAAGATTGAGCAATCCGGGTATTCATCGTGTCTAAAACTAGAAGTTCCGGAAGGGGTTTTCCGGTTAACAACGGCTCAATTTGTTGAATTCGGTTTAGCATTCGGTTTCGGGTTTCAGAATCAAATGAGGCATCTAAAAATCCGGATCGTATGTATGTATTAACCAGTTCTACAAATACATCTTGCATGCCTCGCGGTTTTTTTGATTTATCAAAAATAAGCTCATTGCGGTTTTCATATATGGTCATTAAATGGGAAATTACATATGTTTTACTTTTCTTTTGCATATGCATGTTGGTAACCATTCTAAAGATTTCAGCAGTTACTGAATCGGGATGTAAGCTTACCCAATTTTCAAAATACTCTTGAATACGGGGGGCAAGGAATGGATTGGTTATTAATTCGGGTTTTGAAAAATCTATAAATTGCCAATACCGCCTTTTAAATTCAAGGCGCTGTTTAACCGAATCAGCAGGTACTTTTGAATACGTGCGCGGCGGGTTAATTTTTAATTTGAGCATTTGACCAAACACATTGGTGTAGTTTTTTTTAAATAACGAATCGCAATACATGAGGCTTCGTTTTTGAATTTGTGCAATGGTGTGTGTTACATCCGTACTTTGGTTACCTTGTGTTTCGCGCAATATTTGGCATCGTTCCAAATCACGGTTCCAGTTAGACAATTTTCGATTCCATTCAAAATAACTTTCATTTATAGCATGCGTTGAAGAATGAAGTGTTGTAAGGGCATTGTGCACTTGGCATTGAATTTGTAATGGAAAATTGCCATCCATAAAAAAATCAAAATACGAACTTGATTTAGTTGCGTCTGTTATTAAATACATACCGGCCAAAACCTGATCAGGACATTTAAATACGGCTGTTCCATTCATATCGGTATGAGCACTGTCTAAAATTAATATTTGATCGTACTCGTAACCGGCCAAAAACACTTTTGAACCCGGAATATCCTCAAGTTTAAGCGTTAGTATATTTTGATTTTGACTATACACAAACGAAATAAAGAAAATCCAAAATATCAACAGAACCCTTTGAAACGATTTAAGCTTAATGGCAATTAACATCCTAAATGAAATTTAAAGTATCAAATTTACATTATATTTGACAGGTATTTATGCATCCTGCCCTCATTGTTTTAACTGCATGTTTATTTGCATTACCCTACAGGGCTCAGGTTGATCAATCCGATTCCTCAGTTTTAAAAACCTTATTTTTAATTCAAAAACAGGCCGATCGGTTGTTTAAAAACCCTTCTGTTAAAATCCAAACCGCAAGCCATGATTCACTCGTTGCAGCCCTGGAGTTTATATTGCAATGTAAAGACCCGCTCATACTACCTTGGGACTCCTTAAAAAGCCATTTTTCGGTTTTAATACCTGCAAACCGCAGATTACTTTTAATAACCTGGAATTTACCGGAACGCAATGAGTGTAACCGTTATTATGGATTCTTATGGCAACAGGCAACTTTTAAAAAAAACCACTTTTGGCAGCGCAAAAAAAACACTACTGTAGCCCTACCCAACTTCGTGTACCGATTGCATGAAAACACAAATTGGTTAAAGCAAAAATCTCCTGAACTCTATACCGGTTCAGCCGAACAATGGCCGGGTATGTTGTACACAGCTATAGTACCTGCAAACGGATATTATTTATTATTGGGCTGGAACGGTAAAGATGCTTACACCCAATTTAAAGGTATAGATGTGTTATGGTTTGATGCAGAACATCAGCCACATTTTGGGAAACCGGTTTTTAAAATACCCAAAAAAAATCCCAAACGAATGTTATTTGAGTACAGTAAAGAAGCACAAATGAGTTTACGTTACGACCCCTGGTCACGCAGGGTAATTTACAGTCATTTAGGGCCACGTGATGAAAACCCTGCATTGCTTGGTCAATTTGCTTTTTACGGCCCGGATGGTAGTTTTGATGCCTTAAATGAACGTGACAACCGCTGGATACTGGAAGAAGCTATAGATGTTCGAAACAAGCGTTCTAAACTGGATAATGCACCCAAGCCGGATACCGAACAGCAAATACAATTGTACCCTATAAAATAATTAGAGTCCGATAAGGCTTTTGTAAGCTTCGGCATCCAGAAGTTGACCAATTTCCTCAGGATTTGAAACCGTGATTTTAATCATCCAACCCGCACCGTATGGATCTTTATTAACCGATTCAGGATTTTGATCTATGGATGTGTTAGCAGCATTAACGGTACCACTTAGGGGCATAAACAAATCACTAACCGTTTTAACAGCTTCTACAGTGCCAAAAATAGCTTCACGAGATACTTCTTCACCAACAGTGGGAATATCCACATAAACAATATCTCCCAATTCGTTTTGAGCAAAGTCCGTTATACCTATAGTGGCTTCAGAACCTTCTATACGAATCCACTCATGGTCTTTTGTGTATTTTAAATCTGCTGGTATATTCATAACGGATTCAAATATATACAATTTTACTATTGAAAATTAATCCGCAAACTAAATCCACCATTGGCATTTGCCGTTGGAAATGCAGCTGATGTTTGCGGTGTATTGCTGGTCCAGTCGTAAAACAGGCGTAAAGTGATCATATCGGTAATCTGATAATCGGCTGAGGATCGAACAGACCAAATATTGGTACCCGCCGATGGCATGCTGTTGGCTGTTGAAATGTCGCGTATTACGGTTATATTTTTTCTATAACTTAAATCTAAACGTGTAGTTAACGGACTTTCCAGTGGTCTACCCAAAACCATAAGTTTTCCTATTTTTAATTTAGGATGTTTGTATCCAAAACCCACTACAAACTCTTGGCCCCGGGTTTCTATAATTTGAATACTCTTGGGATTTAATGCAATGGTTTTATTACGCTTCATTTCTGTATTAAAGGTCCATTTAGGATCCTTAAATTGAAAATCAAAACGAATGAGAGGCTCAAAGTTTTCTGAAAATACAACCGTATTGATATTGTAATAACTTATAAAATTGGGATTTAATTCGGTGGACCCTGATATTACCGAAACCTGATACCTTCGGTTTTGAAGCGCACTATCACTGTTAAACAGTAAATCGTTATTAAATGAACTGATACTGTATGTGCTTCGATAGCCGTGACGTACACTTATACCCCTAAAGTGCTTTTGAATTACGGGTAATTGCCCCAATCCATCAAAGTTTAATGTCCAACCCGGTAAAGGTAGCTTAGGAAATATCGATTGGGTTGAATACGATTCTATGTCACGGCCAGTATAGGCTTTGTAAAAAGCATACAATAAAACATCTTGCTGATTTACAGAATATCCGTCGTAATAGGCTTTACCGGTTCCGGGTATGATTACACTGCCTTTTGAATATTTGTTTTTAGCACTTAACATCTTGGCAGCATTGTCGCGTTCACGTAAAAAATCATCAAACAATATAGAAGTTAAAGCATCTGCATTTTCGCGAAAGGACCGTCCTAACATAAGCGTTGAAATATTAAAATTTCCCGTTTCTACCGGACTTATATTAGTGCGATATCCATTAGTATTAAGTTGCGTTGAATCGTACACTATATAACTACTTTTACTTTTATTTAAGGTATATACACCATTAAAATCAATTCGTAAACTTTTATGCGGCTCAACACTGGCTCTGTAATTTAATATACGACCTGCATTTTCCAAATAAGGCGTTGTTTGCACAGCATTTGTACTTATCCAACGGTTGTTAATACTGGTTTTTAAAAAGTCCGGATCGTAGATACCACCCACAAATTTAATCCCTGGCGCTAAGTCATTATCTGAATCTAAACCTGCCGCACGCGATCGGGGTTTAAAATTTGGAAGCGCCTGACCGCCGGTTAATTGGTAAGTTAATGAAGCATTTTTAAGCATTAACAGGGTTTGTCCCGCAAATTGTAAAATAGCTTTAAACGGATTGTCTTTTTTTGGTTTTAAGGTATCTCCTAAGGTCATTTCTCTTTTTTTAGCATCGCCTCTTGCCAGTGCCTGAACTGTTCGCGGAGCACCAGCCGTGGGATTTAAAAGTTTATTTAAAAAAGGAATACGGCTGTAAAATGACACAAAATTTAAATTTGCGGTAATATTTTGTGTATTGGTATTTTGTATCGTATTGCCAATTTGCAGGTCTGCTGCAAACGGTTTACGATTCCATGTATAGGTGCCGCCATAGCGGTATGAAATTTTTATAAAACTTAACACAGGGATTTTATTTATAGGTACATCCCAATTTAAATTATGCTGTTGTCTAAATTGTGTGTTTTCGCCGAATTGACCCATGGTGGTTACCGAACCATCAGCCAATACAGAGTCTCTACCGTTTTTAAATGTATTCCAGATGTAGTCGTTTTGTGAAACCGAACCGGACACCCATTCACCAGGTAATTCTAAAATTCGAGACTCGTTGGTGGCAGTATAATCCCATTTAAGTGATTTTGAGAGATTCCACAACAAATTGTAATTACGTGTCATAATAAAGTTTTTATTAATTAAGGCCGGATTAGAAAAGCCTAATGTATCGGCATACAGACTTGTATTGTCACGGTTTTTAAGTAATACATAGGTTCGGTTTATGTCGGTTGAAAATCCAAAATTATTTGGCGTTAACTGTATATTAAAATCTTTAATAAGTGCTAAACTTTTAGCTTTTAAAAATTTTAAGTTTTGAAAAGGCGTTATACTTAAAGGTGATTTAATTGCATATGCATATTGTACATTTAATCGTAATTGCCTATTAACAGATTGTTCTATGGTAACATTACGCTTTGAAATTTCATTATATACATAGGTGGCAGTAAAATTTGAAATATCATAAAAAGCAGGTTTTGCCACTTTACGTTTTAAGCCCTCAATTTTAACATTGCTTACGTTAAATCCTTTACGCTCGGTGATATCTAATACACGATTAAGAATATCCTGTTGCAATGCAGCATCAGAAATCTGATTTAAATCTTGCATTCGCACATCCGGATCCAGTGGATTAAATAAAGGTGTTATTCGGGTTTGACCAAAATTGTAGTAAATGGGTAAGGTAATTTTTAATGCTTCGGGTAAAAACTTACCCATATTTAATGCAGTACTCATATCCCAATCAACTGTGGATTCCTTGGTTCGGTCATTGATTTTACTTTCTACGCCTCCCCAAAACGGCGACTTATATGTTCCCGACAACGCCATATTACCCACATCTGCTAGTTTAGTTTGTACTTGTCCGGTAGCCGCCCAACCGCCTTGATTATTAAAATCCGTAAGGCGTAATTCGTTAATCCAGATTTCAGCACAATGTGAAAGGCGATCTGGTGTTTTACGATTACGAACACCTACCATTATACTTTTAACATTACCAAGGTTAGGATTTCCAACAATTGTTACCGAATACGTACCAAAGGATTTTGTAAATGGAACTGACACCTGATTTAAATTGGAGAAATATCCAATACTTTGATTTCGTAATTCTTTTAGAATACTGATGTCTGAAAATTTTAAATTAATTTGATTTGATTCGGGCCAAACGTTTCGGCGATCTCCATCACTATTGGCATCGTAAATACCTTTTGGGGTTATAACCAAGGGAATTTCATACTCGTAAAAATTACTATTATAATCCGATCCAATTCTAAAAAACAAATTTAAATCGCCATCTGCTAGGGTTTGTGCATTAAGTGCTTCGGCATGTACATCCATTTTAATGTTATTAAACATGCGGGTATCAAAATCTACATTTTTAAAAATAGCACGGCTGTCTCCGTCTTCAAGACCGCATATGCGCATTTGCAAAGCCTGTTCATTTAGTAATACCAGATTGGTGGTTTGAACATTTTGCTGTTGCTGAATATTTGGTGGCATAACATAATTTACAGGAACTTTTTTTCCGTTTTCTTGTAAACTCACAGCTGAAACATCAAAACTGGTGTTTTGAGCATCGCCGCTTAAATATTCTCCACTTTGTTTTAAATCATATTGATACCGTCGCCAATCGCTGCGCACCAACTCAAATCGGGCCATACGTAACATAACAGGCCGTTCAAAGCCTTTTAAAAATACTCGCATAAACCGAATGGAGTTAAATCCCTCCAGGCCACCAACATTTTTTTCAAACTGACTTACCGGAATTTTAAATTGATACCACTTAACTGTTTTGGTTTCCGATCCAAAGGTAGCTGTACCGTTAAAGGCATCTACTATAAAATTGCGTCCTACGGCAGTTGCATTAACATCATTAGGCGAGATACTAATTCGGTATTGATAATAATTTTCAGATTCGCTTAATGTATTGTCACGGTTAATATCTTCAATATTTGGAAGTGTTGTAGATCCGGTAGGGTAATTACCGCCCTTAGGGTTTAATGCACCGTACTGGGCTTCGGTGGGTGAATTTCCCTCGGGATTGTTATAATACTTGTATCGCTTAACGGTATTAAATAAGGCTGCGTCGTAATCATCGCCTCTAAAAAAATGATAATCATCCGAAGACGGATCATTTAAAAAAGACTTTATGAATGGGGAAGCTTGATTAAAATTCGATCCTCGCGCATCGCTAAGCATCGCACTAAATCGTTTTCGTTCAGCATCATTTGAAAGCCCATCATAGCCCACATCTTGAGCCGTTCTATCGGCATTATCCAGCGAAAAGGCATTTATAACGGGTGGTATTAATGGCACATTTGCCAATACCGTGGTATCAATTTTTAAATTTTTAGAATAGTCGGACGGTCCCGGTAATCCATTTTCATATACCATTCGGCCATCTTTGATAATATCCTCTGAAATGTTACCTAAGTTTATGTACATCTGCCCGGCGGGTAAACTTGTAGCATCAAACATTGAATCGGTACTGGATTTGTAGTCTTCATTATAAGGATCCATTAACCAAAACTGAATGTACTCAACATTGGCAGATTGAAAATCATTGGTTTCTAACCTACGACTAATACCGGCCCATCGGGTTTCCGGATTATTTAACAAACCTTCATTATCAACTCCTTTAGAGTATCCGGTTTTTGGTAATACATCATAATTATACGGTCCGCGTAATTGCGGATAAAATAAAAGGTCGAGCGTTTGAAGGATTTGCTGCTGTCCGTTAGGAGGAATTTTACTAGGAAATAGCTCGGTTTCAAATACCTGTCGCCACATGTTATTAGAATATAATTTACGTCCGGTATAATAATCGGGAGTTGTAGCCTGTTCTCGAGTAAACATTGGATCAACATTATACCAACACAACTTAGCGCGATTAAGCCCGGGAATTGTAGTATTAGACTCTGCTGCCTCCGGAAACAATTGCGCCTGACCCTGAGGTATACTGGATAAATTCCATGCTGTGGCACCTTTAACATCAATTAAACTAATTGAACCTTCAAAATCATCTATGTAAGAATTTCCTCCATTAGTACTAATTGCTTTGGCATTTCCGGCAAATAATTTGGCTATTTCGCCCCTCGAGGTAATACTGCTCATTTCTTTGGTACTAAAAAAAGGTAATTTGTCTAACCACCGAGTTATAAAAGGAGCATCTGCCTTGTAGTTATAATCAAGCCCTAAAATAAAATTACTGGCGGGCTCTTCTCCAAATGCTACCTTTTGAGTTAATGGCCTTTCGGTAAATTTTAAAAATGTACCACCTAAATTTAAATATCGGGAGGCTTTATAATCAAAACGCGAACCCAATAAGGATTTTTGCTGCACACTAAACAAGGAATTACTTTCCAGTGAAATTTTAATTGTAGCGCCTGAATTAAGGATGCCCTCGTTAATAATTTTAACGCGCCCTAAGGTATAATCGATGGTATAATCGGTGTTTTCGGTTAAGTTAACACCATTGGCACTAACTACCACTGCCCCTTGTGGTATGTTCATGGCATTTAATGAAATTTCAGAACCCGATGAAGTTCTAAATTGCCCTTTTAATTTAAAGCGGTTTTTATTTTGTATAAATGATGCTGCGGTTCGGGTGGAATCGTACAGTTCATAAAAAATATATTTATTTACATCTGGAAAATCGGCTGCTTCAAATGCAGCGGCCAGGCTTTTCCCAAAAGGTTCAGCGGTTGGAAAATAAATGCGACCCGTATTTTGCTGTACGGTATAGCCGTTAATAAAATCATATACGCCATCGGGCAATTTATCGCCGTTTACACTCAATCGATCCGCCTGCAACACCCGAATTAACTGTTTACCATTTACCTTTCCTGAAACCGAACCGGCGGGAAGATAGGGTACATCTACACCCGTTTCAATATTATTATAAAATACATCCAGTTTAAAATCCTGCGGATTTAAATTGTAAGCACCTATTGCATACACATTTTTCATCATCAAATCCCATACCGGCTGTTTAACATTTACTACCGTGCTTTTTAATAGTTTACATACCAATAGCTTAGTATTATCGGGTACTTGTTCACTAAATTCGCCAACCTGAAACGTTCGGCCACCATACGTAAATTGAAATGAAATACCCAAGGCCTGATCGTTGTTAAGTTGTTGATTAAGTGAAATGCAGCCGGTACGGGGATTAAATACAAATTCATTGGCGGTAAGTCGTCTGGCATTTCTAATAATATTATAATCACGACTGGCATCCATGTAAATACCTCCAGCATTATTTGGGTTTGAAACCCATTTAGACGTTGATAACTGTTCGGAAACATCATCTATTTTTCGGTCTCGTAAAAGGCCGTTGGTTGGATTTGTTAAAATCTGGTACAAACTGTTTGAAGTGTTTGAAGGCAGACTGTCGGGACGGGCATCTGAAATTATATAAGCACCGTCGGATAAACCGCGTTTTAATCCCGGCCATACAAAACTGGTATCTTCACCTAAATCTTCAAAGGCAACAATATTTCGAGTTTGTTCGGCACTGCCGTTAATGCCAAGTACATATACCTCCATTTTTGTTATGACAATTGGCGTATTAACAACCGGCAGCGATTGCATCCATATATCGTAATAGCTTCTAAAATAATGTGAAATAAAAAAATGTTTATTTTGCTCATACTGATCAGCACTGATATTAAAATTTTGTACCTGTGCCCCGCCCTGAATGGTTATTTCCTGTTTTTTTCCTTTTTGCTGACTCAGCACTGTAGTGGCCCGGAGTTTACCAAATTGTAAATCTGTTTTAATTCCAAACAGGGTTTGGCTACCAGAAATAAGTGAACTGTTTAATGGCAAGGTAACATTACCTGCTTCAATTTTTTTGATGATATCATCTTCAAGGCCCGCAAAATCAATTTTAACTTGATTTTCCCATTCAAAGGTTGCATCCGTATTGTAATTGGCGTTTATTTTTAATTTTTCACCAATTTTACCAGCTAAATTCATTTGAATGCGCATGTTAAAATCGAAATTGGTAAGCTTTTGCTGGTTTTGAGGTACTGATGGATTTCGGTTTACATTGCGATTAAGTCCAAAAATTATTTCTGCTACTCCATTTGGTTTAATTTCAACCACATTACTTCCAAAAATACGTTCAAACAGTTCACTGTTAACCTGCAATTTAGGTATCATACCGGGCCTGGGCTGTTGACTTAATTCATCTGCAGAAACCTTAGATTTCCAGTATTCAAGCATAAGTTTACGGTACTGG
This sequence comes from Sphingobacteriia bacterium, assembly GCA_009927275.1. Lineage (GTDB taxonomy): Bacteria > Bacteroidota > Bacteroidia > B-17B0 > Aurantibacillaceae > Aurantibacillus. The sequence goes on from RFNG01000086.1 coordinate 23,308, forward strand.
TAATTTTGATATTCGGGCTTTGTTAAATAGTCGGGCGCACTTAGATGTAAACTACCTGCATTGGTACCAAACTGATAGCGCTGCAATGCGGGCACGTACAAAATAGTGGTACTGAAATTGGAAGGTGCATTTAAATACCATTTAGATTCTTTAAATGGTAATGAAAATGGAGCGCTTGTTTTAGGTATGGGATACGGTAAATTCACTTTAGGAGTATCCGAAGGCTGAAAACATTGAACCCGATGGCGGTAAACCATGCGTGTAGTGCCCTTAAAAACCGACTTGGGGGTTTTGGTTAATAAACTCCACCCCATCAATACAAAGGATAAGCCTATAAACACATATCGAACTGCTTTAAATGGCACAATTTTAAAGGAATTTTAGAGCAGATTTGATAATTACATCAGGTTTGGTTTCGTGCGATAATCCTTCGCGTAATGCACGTTCTATAGCTTTTTCAGCAGCAGATTTATTAAATCCAAGAGTCATTAATGCTAGTAACGCTTCATCGGGTGTTTTAGTATGGCCCGAAGTTAAAATTGTACTTATGCCACCTTCGTGTTTTCCAAGTTTTCCTTTTAAATCTACCACAATTCGTTGGGCGGTTTTTTCGCCAATCCCTTTAATGGTTTTAAGTAAACTAACATTTGCAGTATTTATGGCTGTTTCTATATCTTGCGGTGCTAAACTAGACAACAACAGTAAAGCACTGTTTCCACCCACTCCACTTACAGATACAAGTTTTCTAAACAATTCACGCTCCTGTTCTTCGTAAAAAGCATACGATTTAGGCAAATCATCTCTGCTGTATAGCGATTCAACGAAAAGTTTTACAGTTTGCTTATCAGAAAGTTGCGAATACGTACGTAGGGAAATGCTAAACCCATAACCAAGTCCACCGCATTCAATAACAACATACGTTGGTTTTAGCGCATACAGGGTTCCGCTTACATGATGAATCATATTAGTTTTTTTTCTGTGCGTCTATTACAGCAATAATTATCATGTTTACAATTTCACGCACACTGCTGCCCAATTGTAAAATATGTACCGGTTTTTTTAAACCCATTAAAACCGGTCCTATTGCTTCTGCACCGCTTAATTCTTGCATCATTTTATACGCAATATTGCCGGCTGCCAGGTTAGGAAAAATAAAGGTATTTACATTTTGATCAACAAGTTTACTAAATGGAAATTGCTCTTTTAAAAGATTGTTATTTAAAGCAAAGTTTGCCTGTATATCTCCATCCACTATCAAATCGGGATGCTGTTTATGTAAAATTTCAACAGCTTTTGACACTTTATTAGGAATAGCCCCCGGCGTTGAACCAAAATTGGTGTAGGATAACAGGGCCATGCGGGGTTTAACATTAAACTGCTGAACCTTGGATGCAGTTAAGAGGGCAATATCTGCTAATTCCTCAGCTGTAGGATCGGCATTCATGGTGGTATCGGCAAAAAAATAAGGGCCTTTTTTTGTGACCATGATATACAACCCTGCAACCTTTTTTACACCTATTTCTAAATCGATAATGTGTAGTGCGGGCCGGATGGGCTGTGCGTATTTGCGGGTTAATCCGCTAATCATAGCATCGGCCATACCCTGCTCAACCATCATACATCCAAAATAATTACGATCACGCATTTGCTTGCGTGCGTCATATTGCGTAAGTCCACGACGTTGGCGTTTATTCCAAGTAAATCCCCAAAGTCATTTCGGTGCTGTTCTTGTGTATCAGCAACAGGATCGATAATGGGCATGTCGGTTAAATCTAGATTATGCTGTTGCGCCAATAATTGAATTTTTTGCTGATTTCCCAGTAATATGGGATGTGCTATCCCCTCATCACGAACCACCTGCGCCGCTTTTAAAATTTTATACGTGTCGGCTTCTGCAAAAACTATACGTTTGGGATTTCGTTTGGCTTTATCGGCCAAGCTTCGCATTAATTTATTATCCTTTCCCAAACGGTTTTCAAGTTCATTGCGGTAAGCATTCCAGTCGGTAATTGTACGACGGGCCACACCACTGTCACATGCTGCTTTTGCTACAGCAGAAGAAACTTCTACAATTAACCGGTTATCTATAGGTTTGGGAATTATATAATCTTTTCCGAAAGCCAAATTTGCTGAGCCATATGCCAAATTCACATAATCGGGAACCGTTTCTTTGGCAAGCTGTGCAATTGCATACGTGGCTGCTAATTTCATGGCTTCGTTAATTGTTGAAGCACGTACATCCATGGCGCCTCTAAAAATAAATGGGAAACCCAAAACATTGTTTACCTGATTTGGATTATCGCTACGACCTGTTGCCACAATAATATCCGTACGTGCCGAAAGGGCATCTTCATAGGAAATTTCAGGTGTTGGATTGGCCAAAGCAAAAACGATACAATTGGCATTCATGCGTTTTACCATTTCCCGTGTAAGGATATTGCCTTTTGATAAACCCACAAAAACGTCTGCATTTGTAATGGCATCGTCTAAGGTTTTTAAATCATCTGTTTTACGTGCAAAAAAACGTTTGTAAACATCCAGGTCGTTACGACCTTCGTGAATTACGCCTTTACTGTCAAGCATTATAATGTTTTCTTTTTTAACACCAACCGCTATATACATTTTGGCACAAGAATTGGCTGATGCGCCGGCACCATTAATTACAACGCGTATCGCATGCATCTGTTTACCCGAAAGCTCAACGGCATTTATTAAACCCGCCGCAGAAATTATGGCTGTACCATGCTGATCATCGTGCATCAGCGGAATGTTTAATTCTTCTTTTAAACGACGTTCAATTTCAAAACACTCTGGAGCTTTTATATCTTCTAAATTAATTCCCCCGAATGTGGGTGCAATATGTTTAACGGTGGATACAAATTCATCTATATTTTTAGTGTCAATTTCAATATCAAAGACATCGATATCGGCAAATATTTTAAATAAAAGCCCTTTACCTTCCATAACCGGTTTTGATGCTAAGGCTCCTATATCCCCCAAACCTAATACGGCTGTACCATTTGATATTACTGCAACCAAATTACCTTTAGCAGTATACTTGTAGGCATCTTCAGGATTTTTTTCAATTTCAAGACAAGGCTCTGCTACACCTGGTGAATATGCTAAGGTTAAATCGCGTTGTGTACTGTAGGGTTTTGTTGGAATTACCTCGATTTTACCTGGACGCCCCTGCGCATGATATTCGAGTGCGTCTTCTTTTCTAAATTTTGCCATAATTGAACGCTGCGAAGGTACTAAAAATAATAGATCTAATAAAATGCTAAATAATTGAAAAACAGTATTTTAAACTTTAAATAAAAGCCTAAAACCGGTACGTAGTGTAGGGGGTTTAAAATATTCCAAATCCCCTCCCATTGAAACCATAAGTTCTTTAGAAACCATTAGCCCCAAACCTGAACCGGATGTTTTTGAACTGAATCGAAATTTAAATAGCTGTTGTTGTTGTTCGATGGAAAGACCTTTTCCGTTATCATTTAACTCCAGCGCCAAATTGTTTTGGGGAGTTATGTACATAACTATTTCAAGCATGGGCTCATTAACTGCATCCATGGCAGCAATGGCATTATGCAACACGTTATTTAATACCCGAAGCACACTTTGCGGTTCAGCTTGAACCGGTAATTTAAGTTGCTTTGTCCATATCACTTTTACATGGTTAGGCACTATTGCCAGTGCTGTAGTAATTAATTCTGCCAGCGGTACCGGTTGCAGTTTCAGTGGCTCTGCATTTGAAAAATCTGAAAAGCGTTGCACCATGGCATTAATATGATCTAATTGCTGTACCAATTGCTGGGCTTGCGCTTTAAAATACAGTGTAAAATTTTGGGCATCGCGTTCTTGCAATTGAATAAGGTATTGTAAATTTAATTTTAAGGGCGTTAAGGGATTTCTAATGTCGTGGGCAACCTGTAGTGCCAATTCTTTCCAGGCCTTTGATTGTTCTTTTAATTTTAATACTTCAATATTATTTTCCAAACGGTCAATTAACAAATTATAGGCCCCAATCAGCTGGGCTAAATCACCACTACCCCGAATGTGTATTTTTGAATTTGTATGTTCAACTGAAAGTAAGGGCAACTGCTGCCGCAATTGTCGTAAAGGTTTTGTTAATTGATAATTTATTAGCGATGAAAGCAATATACATAACAGTAAGGTAACAATAAAAATATGGATGCAACGGTTGCCAATATGAGCCTTAATTTGCTTTTGGTATGCAAAGTCTTTTACATTTAACGTTGCTATATAAATATGCGAACCGTCAGGTATAAAACGGCAATTGCTTATAAAAACCGGATACAGCTGCGTGTTTAAAACAAAACCTGCATCTACATTGGTTAAGAGATTGGGATTTATTTTACCAGGGAAAAAACTATTTTTTACATGTGATGACAAGGTTTGCATTTTAATATATTTTCCGCTGGAGTCATACAACAAAATGGGTGTGCTGTAACGCAGCTGCAAATCGCTGCAAACCTGGCTCCACAATGGCACCTGCGCTTTGTCAAAAACCGATGCTTGTGAAAACTCAGATTTAAATTCTTGCACAATTGCGTTGTTTAACTGTATTCCTTGACGCTCTTGTGAGGTTTCAAATGAAATTTGTATTTGATAGTATACCAATAATAAAAGCACTGCAGAAAATAATGTGATGAGTACTGTTGCTACCCAAACATTTTGATGCCATAAACTAGCCTTTATAGCATTATATAGTGTTTTACCTCGATACAGCAACTGCAAAACAAAAAACACACCAACGGCACACAACAATATAGATAGTACCAAAAAAAATACATTTTCAAAATTTGAATACAATTCATAAAATACCCATTTTGATCCGGACTGTAAGGTGCAGGTATATTTAGTTTTAAATGCTTGCGGTAAAAGATTTTCGGTACCAAGTAAATATCCCGAAGAATTATAGTAGGCCGATTTAATATTTGCCGTATTAAACAAAAGATTTTCAATGGAATCCTTGGATGTTAGTGCCGTATAAGTATCTCTTAAACTATTAAATTGCTCAGGATTATAATACAATTTAAACTTGTACTGCGCGTTAACATAAAATTCAATAAAATAAAAACAGCTGTCATTAGCAGATTTATAAAAGTGACTTTGGCCGGAGCCTTTAGGAGCCATTTTATGCTGTATTAAATCTGTATGTTGAAGCCTATTTAACCATGGATGATTAGCCTTAACCAAAACTTGGCCATCCTTTGAAAAAATGGCATATTGAACGTACGGAACAGCACGTGTAAGTTGTAAATGACTTCGAATACGGTTTTGTAAGGTAGCATCCGATTGTGGCAAAAAAGCAATAAGATTCGCCAGGGTAGAATCGTTTTTTATACGATTAACCCAGCTTTCAAAGGTTTTATCCATTGTATAATTTTCGTGATTTGCCCAAATTTTAACAGCATTACGCATACTTTGCCGTTGATTTTGGTTATGCACATTAATTACAGAAACGGCTGCTGTAAAAACCCAACACATACTTATTAGTACATGGGTTGCCCTTTTTAATCTTGCAGATTGTATAGTAATACTAATACAATACAATAACAAACAACAAGCAATCCAAACAGGCTTTTGAAAATTTAAATAAAATATCCAAAATAAACTTCCTACATACAATGTTAAAAGTATTGTAAAATTGGATTTTTGTTTTACGGCACGATACCATAAACTAAATCTTGAAAATACCTGATATAATAAAATACTCAATAAGGCCACATGGCAGGTGTAAAACAAATTGCTTTGATTTGAAAAATACTCTAAAACACTGAGTGCTTTAATTTTTCCCAAAGGCATTTGATCCATATTTGTAAATACCACATAAAGTGTGAAACATTCAAAAATGGGCCAATTACGATTTAAAACTTTAAACTTTGGATTTAAGCGTATCATTCCAAAAAGCAAGGTTAATAACGCAAGCCCCTTAAATGAAAATGAAAAAAAGGGCACCAAGCACAATAACAGAAAATGAAAAGTCAAATAAATTACATTTTTACGATTTGGTTGGGTTTTTAAAAATATAAACCCAAAAAGTAAAAGATATAAAAGATACATTTTTATGTTGAATATAGTAATTCTAGATTAAATTATTTTAGAAACTTACTTTAAAACAAATGCAATAAAGTGATTTAATATTTGACTTGGCATAGCAGACATTATCCGAGCGTAGCGAGCCCAAATCTGGTATTTAATATAATCTACCTGCCAAATAGATATGTATTAATTGCTTTTTGTATCTTTATAGATTCAAAATTATATGGCAACTAACGATCGTAAAACAAGTAAAAATCCTGTATCTTTTTCTGTTTCATTACCACAATTAGAAACACGGTTTAAGTACTTTCCGTTTTTAAATGAAAAAATAGCCATGGTATTAATTGGTATTATTGGCTTTACCTTTTACATTACTTCAATAAATGGTGAATATGCACTTGATGATGGTATTATTATTCATCAGAACGATCACGTTATCAAAGGCCTTAGAGGTATTAAGGATATTTTAACAAAGGATGCCTATGAGAGCTTTTACCGCCGTATGTGTGCAACCGATCAACTTGCCGGTGGTCGATACCGTCCCCTTTCCGTAGTTAGTTTTGCCTTAGAACAAGAATTTATTGGACCGTACCGTACCGGTTTATACATGAAAGTTGAAGACTCTAACCGCAACGGTGTGCTCGACAAAGAGCCCGTAAATTATATCACGCCTTGTGGACGTCCTGAAACAAATTATGAGTACAATGATTTTGTAGATAAAAACGGTAATGGTATTGCAGAGGGCAATGAGTGTTATCCATGCTGGGATTTAAACAAAAACTTTCAAAATGATTTTAATGAAGATTTAAATGTAGACGGTATTTTTAACGAGGTTGATTGCCAAGTATATGGCGCCAAAGTACGACACTTTAATAATATTTGGACCTATGCTTTAGGATGCATGTTTTTATATTTAGTATTTGCACGTTATATATTTAGAACCAACCCGGATTTGGCATTTATATCTGCACTTTTATTTACCATGCATCCTATTCACTCGGAAGCTATCGCTAACGTAAAAAGCCGAGATGAAATATTTTCTTTAATTTTTATTTCGCTAACCCTGTTGTATACCTTTAAATACCTAGAGTTTAAAAAAATAAGTCACTTATTTTGGGCTTGTATTTTATTTTTACTAGCACTTTTATCAAAAGAATATGCCGTAATGCTATTAATTTTAATTCCTATTGCTGTATACATTTTTACAATTAATGATTTTGACGTAAAAGGTTTTTTCAATTATTTAAAAACACCTTCTGCTTGGTTAAAAAACAAATTGTTTAGTCCAATACTTTTTGTGGGAATGGCATTTGCCTTATCGGCATTTTTTATGCTGTATTTAAAACGAAATTATGACGTGCACGCCCTTCCTGGTGCACCACCAATTAAATCGTTTTGGATTTTTCCGTTTTTATATATCGGTGTTGGCCTCCTGATGCTGGGAGGCAATAAAACACATGGCTTTCATCGCTTAATGAGCTGGTTTTACCTTGTTATGTTGGTATATTTAGGGATGCGCCTTGTTGCCGTTAAACTTAAACCGGGTGTACCCGATACAGAAATTTTAAATAATCCATATTTATTAGCAAATGGCGAAGAGCGTTTTGCTACCAAAGGTTATGTGTTATTAAAGTATTTAACATTGCAGTTATTTCCGCATCCTCTTTCATCCGATTATTCTTACAATACTATACATTACCGTCATTTTTTAAGTTGGGATTTTCTGCTTTCTATGGGCTTACATCTGGCTATGGTATATTATGCTGTGAAACTAACCATCAAAAAACATATTTTGGGCTTTGCACTTATGACCTATATTTTGTTTGCCTTAATGATAGGCAACGTATTAATGGATATTGGTGCAACTATGGGCGAACGTTTGATTTTTCATTCAAACATTGGCTTTTGTATTGCAATTGCTTATGTATTGCTATATGTATACGAGCGTCTATTTTCAAAATCACAAACTTTTGAAGTTGCCAGTTTGGGCAGCAGAACCAGTTTATATGGTATGTTAATTGGAATTGGTTTGTTATTTGGTATGAAAACTTGGGAGCGCAATTGGGATTGGAAAAATGATGTTACCTTGTTTTTAAAGGATGTTAAAACCATGCCGCATTCGGTATTAGTATTAGGAAATGCGGGTGCTCGCTGGGTAGATTTAGCCGATACCAAAGAGGTAACCGGCAAACAGGTTGTTGGACAGGACTCTACGCGTTTTAACGATTATAACGGCACACTTAAAATTACAGATGAAGATATTGTGGAATTTAATTCCAAAGACAGGTTTGTTAGTACCGTTGAAATCCATTCTAAACCCCGAACTATTACAAATCTAACCGAAATGTATAAGGCTATTGAAGATGCAAAACAAGCATTGTCAAACGCCGGAGCTCCTAAAACAGAAGCTTACAAAACAGCACAAAAAACACTTACGGCTTTAAAAGATAAACTTGGTGATTTAAAACGTACAGCCGCTTTAAGTAAAGGCATTAAGTTTTTAAAACATGCTATAGAATTACACCCCCGTTACGTAAACGGATATTTAAATTTAGGATTGGCAAGCTTTAAACTCAAAAACGATTACGATGCATTATTTTATTGGAAGTATAACGCTGAGCGCCTATATCCCAACAACCCGTACCTGAGAAGTTATTATCAGGTATATGAAATTGAGCTCCGTAATCGTGGTGCACTTGCAGCACAACGTGGGCGTTGGGACTCTGCTGCTATAGCCTACAATAAATGGACTATTTTATCACCTCAAAATTCTGATGCTTGGACCAGTTTAGCGGGTGCATATTTTAATCAGGCTAAATTCAAATTATCCTATAAGAGTATTCAAGAAGCTTTAAAATACAATCCGGGTAATGCGGAAGCCAAACGTATACAAGGTATGATTACACCTCAATTACTGGGTATTGTAACACAACCAACACAAGTTCCCGCAGTACCTAAAAATTCACGTTAATGCCTTTAGCCAGGTTTTTAACCTTTTTGATTTTATTGGTTATACACCATAAAAGTTTTTTTGCGCAAATACAACACAGCGCAGAAATACCATTTGATTCCAAAAAAAATATTGATGTTGTATCATTATTTGAAGACTCTTTATGCAGTAGTTTTGCCATTCAAATTAAAACAAATGTTTTACCGCATAAACATGCTCAACACAGTGAACATGTTTATGTTGTATCGGGCTTTGGTGAAATGGTTTTGGGCACAGATACCTTTAAAATAGCTTCTGGCGATTTGATTTTTATTCCCAAAAACACGGTGCATGCGGTAAAATCAATTGGCGCATCGGTTTTAAAGGTTATCAGCATACAAAGCCCACGTTTTGACGGAACGGATCGCATCCTAACAAAGCCTTAGTTTTATTCTGAAATTTGCCCCAATTTCCAAGATTCTATCGCTGATTCCAGCATGTCGGCATATTGTGTGGAACGGTTTAACATCCATGGTTTACAATTGCAGTTGGGCGTTTCGGTTTTGGTAAAATTAAATCGTACAGTTGACGGACTGCCTAATGGTCCGTAAATCCAGGTTTCTTCGTTATTATACTGAATCACCTGGGTAGGCTTACCAAACAAGATATACGTCATACCCTGATCGGTGAAAGCACCCGGTGAAGCATCAGAATACCATACATGTGCATTATTTACACGCTTGTAATACGACTTAATAACCTTTCGGGCCAGTATTTTACTTTTGCATAATGCTAGCCATACCGAATCAAGATCCTGTTTATGAAACATGGTTTTTTGTATGGTATTTCGGTCTTTAGGATTTAATAAATACAATACAGGCCAGTATAAATCCGATGCCATAGTCCATAAATCTGAAACGGCACTGGCGTACATGCAAATACCTGTATTTTGAGCATTGCAATGAAACACATAAAGGCCATCGTATAGAGGTTGTAGGGTAAAAACGCCGTTGGTAGCATGTAACGTTTGAGTGCTTACTGGTAAATGTGTTTGCTGCGCCTCGGTGTCATCTACAGGATGGGGTATTATATGGTTAAAGCTAAAATATTGAAGCTCCAGCGATTTAAAAAAAGTATCTGCAAATTCAATAGTATATTCCCTACCCGTTTGTAAATGCGGTTTAGCCATCCATTGCCCATTTTCAATTAATTTAAATCGTGATTGCGCATTACACAATTCAGCGTATGATAAACTACGTATTTGTGTTTTTCCTGTATGTACATCTGCGAACTGAATACTTAACACCTCAGATTTGAATAACCTTGCATTTAATGTAACGGATGCTGATATTATTCGCATGGGTCTTAGTTGTGATTGTGCCTTAAGTTCTAAAAACGTTTCTCCCAGTATTTTAAATTCATTGGTTTTTTTTTGCAAACCGTATTGTATGTTTAATCGGGACGAGAAGGTGCCACTCTCAGATTCACGCTTATAAGTTAACTCAGAAGACGAAATGGAAAATAAAATTTGCAGGGAATCGCCTTTGCAAAATGTAGTAAGTTGTAAATTGGGATTAGTTTGAAGTGATTGCGCCTTTATATTAAAAAAAATTAAACAAAAAAATAAACAGAATCTAAAATTTGATGTTTGAAAGCACATGTGTTAATACGAATTTAATACCTTTAGACTAACAATGACATCCCTGTTTAAAAAAATACTGCCCTGGATTGGGTTTTTGATTTTGTTACTTTGTACGTTTTTGTTTTATAAGATTGCTATCTATTTTACTTTGTCGGTATTTGTGTATTTAATGTGTCAACCTATAAAACAAATTTTACAAAACACGCTTTTTAAAAAAATAAAAGCCTCAGAAGTAACCTTCAATTTTTTAGCTTTTATCATTTTAATTAGTTTTTTAATACTGATTGGTATTTTTATTTTTCCAACCCTGTTTATTCAAACTAAACTTATTATTACAAACCGAACACATTTAGTACCCTTTGTTCTTGATAGTTTTCCGGCATTATCACGGATTACCCAAGAGTATATGAGTAAAACCGAATTACTGACCCTGTTAAATACGCAGATTGCTCAGGTATTTGATCAAATACAAATTTCTGTACTTATTGGAAATTCACTTGAATTGATTAGCAATGTATTTTCTGGTATATTTTGTGTTATGGTTATTTCTATTTTTTTATTGAAAGACCGCACGCTTATTGTAAAAATTATTGATGCATTTACACCAGATAAATACCGCCATGAAATCCTGCAAAGCGTTCGGAAAAGCAGAATAATTTTAGGAAAATACTATTTGGCTTTACTTTTAGACATGTTTGTGGTAGCAGCCTTATCATTTATACTGTTAAGTTGTTTTGGTTATAAAAATGCCTTTATTATTGCCATTTTTGCAGGACTTTTTAATGCAATACCTTACGTAGGGCCATTGTTAACTTTTACGCTTTCTCTAATTTTAACCTTAAACGAGGCCTTTATTAGTCATAATCCCGAACATGTTTCGTCCCAATTGATTATTGCTATATTATGTTTATGTGCTGTGTATCTTTTTGATGCAGCCTACCTGCAACCCAAATTATTTTCAAAATCCATTCAGGCACATCCTCTTGAAGTTTTTACAATAATAATAATGGCCGGCTCCATTGGTGGTGTTATTGGCATGATGTTTGCGGTTCCACTGTATTCATTAATTCGTGTAATTTCCAGCACATTTTTATCACATATAGAATTTTTTAACACGATATCAAAAAACATTAAATAAGGTTGATTGTTGTGGCATTATGAACACCACGCAATTAAAAAACCTACAAAATGAGATTGAAGGTACGCGTCAATTACTCGTACAGCATCCCCTTTATAAAAGTATACGTACGCCGGCGCATGTTATCCAGTTTATGGAACATCATGTATTTGCGGTTTGGGACTTTATGAGCTTGGTTAAATCCCTTCAGCACGAACTCACTGTAACCAATGGCCTTGGTTTACACGCACGACACCTGAACTTCGCAGACTTATTAATGAAATTGTGTTGGGTGAAGAGTCTGATATTCATCCGGCGGGTGGCTTTTGCAGCCATTTTGAACTGTATTTAGAAGCCATGAATCAATGTGGCGCCCGTACAAATTCTATTTTAGCTTTTTGCAAAAACTACGAAACCTCCAATAACTTAACCCTTGCATTTAACCGTGCCCAAGTTTTACCGGCGTGCCAAAATTTTGTTGCATTTACTATGGGTATACTTCAAATGCAAAAACCTCACTGTACCGCTGCTGTATTTACGTTTGGCAGAGAGGATTTAATTCCTGATATGTTTATTAAATTGCTGCATCATTTTGATTTACAGGATCAAAAACGATTTAGTACGTTTAATTATTACCTTAAACGCCATATTGAAATAGATGGTGAACAGCATGGTAAAATGGCCTTAAGCCTCGTGTCACATTTATGCGGAACAGATCCTTTAAAGTGGCAAGAAGCTACATCGTATGCCATCAAAGCACTTGATGCCCGTCGTACACTTTGGGATGCTGTTTTAACTACATTACAGAAATCTTAATTATACTATTGAACGAAATGTAATATTAATACGTGCTGCTGTAATAGATTTAGCTTTTGGTAAGGCATGTTGCCAATACAGTTGCGTACCACCGTGCATAATTAATAACGATCCATGTTCCAAGGGCAGGTTATAAACTGTTTTATGGTTAGATTTTAAACGAAATTTAATATTTCGCGTTATACCAAACGAAAACGAGGCAATAACCGGATCGTTTCCCAGTTCGGGTTCATCATCACTGTGCCAGCCCATAGAATCTAATCCGTTATTATAACGGTTTAATAAAGCTGCGTTCCAATTGGATTGATACACCCTGTTACAACAATTTAAAAGGTATTTTAATTGCTGATTCCAGGGCTTTGGATTTAGCTTTAAATTACTATACGTATATGGCTTATCCGCGTCGGCATAATAAGCAATACAACGGGGTTGCATTACATCACGTCCAAACAACCTAATGGGATAACGCTTCCACTCTGTTTGATGATTTAGAAATTCATAAATACGATGGGCTTCGTTGGTATTAAAAAAATTAGGGTAATAGCTTAAATGTAATTGCTGTTGATGTATTGTAATTACATGTTTTAAACCCTGCATTATACCGTTAAAATCTCTTTTTCTTTTTGCTCAACATGCTTATCAACTTTTCCAACAAAAGTATCTGTAAGCTGTTGGATTTGTTGTTCCTGGTCTTTTGCAACATCTTCAGGTAATCCGTTTTTTTGTAATTTTTTTACAGCCTCCATGCCTTCTTTTCGGGCATTGCGAATACCCACTTTGGCATCTTCCCCTAAAGCACGCGCCGTTTTGGTTAATTCTTTACGTCGTTCTTCAGTTAATGGCGGTATACTGATACGTATAATGACACCATCATTTTGAGGATTTAATCCCAAATTAGCCATTTGTATGGCCTTTTCTATGGGCGTAAGCATGGATTTTTCCCAAGGTTGTATAATTAAGGTTCTGGCATCCTGGGTATTAACACTTGCTGTATTTGATATTGGCACACGTGATCCGTAATAATCAACCATCACATTTTCTAACATCACGGGATTTGCCTTGCCGGCTCTTACCTTTTGTAATTCGGTTTCTAAATGTGAAATGGCTTTTTCCATTGCCACTTTCGTTTGGTTTTGAATTTCAATAACATCATTCATAAAAATTGGTTAATTGGTTAATAAGTGTTTTAATGTATTTAAGGTGTATTGAATTTCTTGTGAGGTGTTAAATTTACTAAAACTGAAACGTACCGAAGGCTTGTTCATATTAACACCCAAGGCTCTTAACACATGGCTTCCCTGATTGCTTCCGCTACTGCATGCGCTTCCACCGCTTGCGGCAATTCCTTTAATATCTAAATTAAACAACAGCATTTCCGCATCGGGATGTTCTGGAAACCTACAATTTAAAACGGTATATAATGCTTTTTCAAAATCCGTTTCACCATTAAACTCAATATCAGGTATTATATTTTTTAAACCCGCCATAAATTCTTGCTTCAGTCCATAAATATGGGCTTGATGCGTTTCCATTTCGGTATAACATAATTCAAAGGCTTTTGCCAGTCCAACAATACCAGCCACATTTTCAGTACCTCCTCGCATCTGCCGTTCTTGTGCGCCGCCATGTATTAATGGTGTTAATTTATGTGCCCCATCCATATATAAAAAACCAATACCTTTTGGACCATGAAATTTATGAGCGGCGCAGGTCATAAAATGTACTTTGTCACGCTTAGGCTGTAATGCATAATGCCCCATGGTTTGAACCGTGTCAGAGTGAAATAACGCCTTATAGGATTCACACAATTGTCCCACCTTATCTAAAGGAAGTAATGTTCCAATTTCATTATTGGCATGCATCAGGCTTACCAGAGCATCGGGATTGGATTTTAAAAGCCCTTCTAAATGCTCTAAATCAATATTTCCTTTTGAATCGGTTTGTACCCAATGCAGTTTAATTTTTCCCTGTTGCTCTAATATTTTAGCCGTATGCTCAACAGCATGATGTTCTGTTTTTGCAGTGATGATGTGTTTAACACCAAAGGCCTCTGTACATTGCTGAAGCACCATATTATCGGCTTCTGTACCTCCACTTGTAAAAAACAACTCTGAAGGCGCTACACCTAAATAGTGTGCAATCTGTTTGCGGGCAAGTTCTATATGATTTCGGGTTTTACGTCCAAAATGGTGTATCGAGGAAGGATTTCCAAATTCCGTTGCCATCACCGGCCACATGGCATCTAAAACTAAAGGATCTACGGGTGTTGTAGCGGCATTATCAAAATATACATGCATTATTTACAAAATTACAAATTCAAGGCTAATGAGTTAAATTTAAAATATGTTGCGCAAATTGTTTTGCGAGCGTTTCCGATTGTTCTGCTGTAGCGGATTCGGTATATATTCTGATTATTGGTTCTGTGTTACTCTTTCGTAAATGGACCCAGGCGTCATCAAAATCAATTTTTAATCCATCCTGTGTATTTAATTTGGCATCTGAAAATTGTGTTGCTAAACGGTTTAAAATGTTATCTAAAGCAATTGAAGAATCCAGTTCAACTTTATGTTTTGACATGACATAGCGTGGCAATTGCGCTTTACATGCCGATAATGGTATATTTTGTTCAGCCAGCCAAGATAAAAACAATGCAATTCCTGCCAATGCATCACGTCCGTAATGTAAATCGGCAACAATAATGCCTCCGTTTCCTTCACCGCCAATGCGCGCTCCAATACGTTTCATGGTAGATACCACATGAACTTCACCAACTGCTGAAGCCTCATACACCGCACCGGCCTTTCGGGTTATGTCTGACAAGGCGCGTGAACTTGACAAATTACTAACCGTTGGTGTACCTGGAATGCACTTTAGCATATATTGTGCAACAGCTACTAAAGTATATTCTTCTCCAAAAAGTGTACCGTCCTCGCAAACCAATGCCAATCGATCAACATCCGGATCTACACTAATACCCAAACTTGCCTTTTGAACCGTTACAGCTTGGCATAAATCCTTTAAATGCTCGGGTAATGGCTCGGGATTGTGTGCAAAATCACCATGCATGGTATTATGAATACAGGTGGGCGCTTGTAAACCAAGTGCTAGTAATAACTGTGGAACAGCCAGAGCCCCAATGGAATTAATAGGGTCTACCACTATGTTAAAATTAGCACGCTGAATTGCCTTTGCATTAACATAAGGCAATTGTAATATGGCTTGAATATGCCGCTCTAAAGCTCCTTCTACCTTAAGATAAGTACCTAATTGGTCTACGTTGGCATAATTAAAGTCCAAAGTTTCTGCAATTTGCAACAAATGCGCACCCCATGCGGCACTGATAAATTCACCCTTATCGTTTAAAAGCTTTAATGCATTCCATTGTTTGGGATTATGGCTTGCTGTTAAAATAATACCGCCCTGTGCCTGTTGATGCACCACTTCGAGTTCTGTTGTAGGTGTTGTTGCTTGCCCTAAATCCAGCACATGGATGCCACAAGCCATGAGGGTGCCAGATACCAATTGATGTACCATGTGTCCGCTTATTCTAGAATCACGGGCGATAACAACAGCACATTGTTTTTGTGGATTTTGCAACTGAATTAAGCGCGCATAGGCGCTTGTAAATTTTACAACATCCGGAGGCGTTAAATTATCTCCGGGCATGCCGCCAATGGTACCTCTAATTCCTGAAATACTTTTAATTAATGTCACTTTTTTTATGCGAAGATATTGAATATTCGCATTTTTAAGTTCTGTTGATGTGCCATTTATTTACATTATATTTACTTACATATGCGTTGTGCAAGTGTACTTCTTGTAATGTTGGGATTTTATGTTGCCAAAGGCAACACGCCGTACATTGTTATATTTCAAATTAAAAACCCATCATATACCTGTTTAAACGATTCTAACAGACTTAAAGCGCCTTTAGGAACACAGTATTTACAATTGTTAAATAATCGTGTTAAACGCCGTATAGCAGCCGGATTGGCATTTCCGTTTCCGTTTGGAATTACCGGCTTACATCGGGTATACCTGGGCACCTCACCGCATGTGCCAGTTGTTTATATGGCAACACTCGGTGGCGCTTTAGGTATTTTACCGTTAATTGATTTTTGTATTTTATTAAGTAATTCCAATATTGATACCTACTGTAACCGAAACCGGGTATTTATTTGGCAGCCTTAGTGGATTATGTGCGGAATAAATGGCTTTATAGTTAAAAAAGGACCTGCACCGCATACCCAAAACTGGCTGCAAAAAGCCAATACAATTATTCGCCATCGCGGCCCGGACGGTGATGGCTTTGCACTCTTTTCAAATTCGGGTTATTCAGTTTATTACGATCAAATAAAGCCTAAACAAACGCAATCGTTTTGTTACATACCTCAAAAGCCCTTTGAAATTTCATCTGAACACTTTAAAGTAGGATTTTCACATCGCCGCTTAGCAATTTTAGATACAAGCGCTGCAGGGCATCAACCCATGTGTGATGTATCCCAGCGCTACTGGATAACGTATAATGGCGAAATATACAATTATATTGAAATTCGTAATGAATTAATTGCATTAGGTTATTGTTTTTACACTCAAGCGACACTGAGGTTATCCTGCAGGCTTTTGCGCATTGGAATACACAAGCACTTAATCGGTTTAAAGGCATGTTTGCCTTTGCACTTTACGATACTGAAAATGCATGTGTTTACTTTTGCAGGGATGGCTTAGGAGTAAAACCCCTGTATTACTTAAATACACCCGAAGCTCTATATTTTTCAAGCGAACAAAAAACTTTTACTCAAAGCGGATTACTATCGGTTCGTGCCCATCCTGCTGCGCAACAGCACTTTTTATTAAACGGCGAACCCGAAACACCTCAATGTAATTTTTTTGAACAGGTAACAGAGCATCTACCCGGAACAATTTCTGTTTTCCAATTAAACAGCAATACTATAAATACAAGTACGTTTTTTAATATTAGTGATATTCAAGTACCTGTTGCGCAGAACTATGCAATTGTAACTAATGAAACCCGTAAAAAAGTAGAATTAAGCATTGTGCAGCATATGCGCAGCGATGTGGCCATAGGGACCTGTTTAAGTGGTGGACTTGACAGTTCAATTATTTTAAATGTAATGGCAAAATACCACCCAAAACCATTACATTGTTTTACCGCACGCTTTTTGGGAAGTTCTGCAGACGAATGGAGCTATGCACAGGCCGCATCCAAATCACTAAACGTACATGCCATTGCTGTTGAACCACAGCAAGATGAGTTTAACCGCGATTTAAATTCCATGCTGTATGCCTTGGATGCTCCCATTTGGGATACCAGCACCTATGCACAATTCAGGGTAATGCAGGCTGCACAAACGCAGGGTATAAAAGTAGTATTGGATGGCCAGGGTGCTGATGAATTATATGCTGGGTATGATCATTATTTTATTTCCTATTGGCGTTATTTACTATCCAATTTTAAAATATTTAAGGCTATTAAACATTTGCAAAACAGTCATAAATCAATACCTCAACCATTTATACTTCTTTTTAAAGACGTTATTAAACAACATTTTTTACCACCCACAGCGCACCGGTATTTAAATTCTGATTATTTGGCTTCATATAAACCCGATATACAGGACCCAGTATCGGTATTGGCATCACAAAAACATGACCTTACACAACAGCGTCTTTTTTCTTTTTTACGTTGTGAAGACCGCTGCAGTATGTGGCACAGTGTTGAAAGCCGAACACCATTTAGTGACGATCCCGACCTTATTTACCATGCACTTAAAATTTCAGATGAAGCAAAATTTCGATTTGGTATTCGTAAATCGGTATTGCGAGACGCCTTTGCAGATTTAATTCCAAGTGCCATTTACAACAGAACCGATAAAAAAGGATTTGAAACCCCTTTTGAAACCTGGTTTGATTTGAATTGGAATTCATGGAAAACAGAACTGATTGACCGGCGTTTTGATTGCGTTAATCAACAGCAATTGGAGCGGGTTAAACCTCAATCACAACGTGAAAAACGAATGTTATTTCGACTTTTTATTTTAAAACGTTGGGAAGATGCGCACCGAACTACTTGGACTTAGTAATTTTAAATTCTGTTCTTCGGTTTTCTGCACGGTGGCTATCATTATCATTTAATACCAGGGGCTTTTGTTCACCGTAACCCTTATATTTTAAACGGGATGAAGCTATGTTACCCTCGGTAATTAAAAATTGATACACCGCTTTAGCCCTGTTTTCTGACAATGTAATATTTGCCGCTTTATCGCCCACATTATCGGTATGTCCCCCTATCTCAATTTCAACATTTGGGTTTGTTTTTAAAAATGCAATTAAAACCCATAATTCTGCTTTGCTTTCTGGTTTTAGTACCGCTTGATTAACATCAAAAAAAATGTTTCGTAAGGCCACGCGAGAGCCTGTATCTATGGGAACCAGTGGAACCTGAATTATAAATGGATTTTTAAAATCCGCCGGCTGATCTT
Source organism: Sphingobacteriia bacterium (assembly GCA_009927275.1). Classification (GTDB taxonomy): domain Bacteria; phylum Bacteroidota; class Bacteroidia; order B-17B0; family Aurantibacillaceae; genus Aurantibacillus. The sequence goes on from RFNG01000086.1 coordinate 42,381, forward strand.
TTAAGGAAAAATGTGCACTATAAAATAAATACCCGGGCTTTTTTACTTGTATACCGTAATCATGTCCAGCGGTTAATGTAACTAAAAACTGACCATTAATATCCGACTGCAGTTGTGCCGCATTGATTTGGGTTTCGAGTGCCGTTAACGCAAGGTCCGCAGCTAGTGGTTCGGACGTTTTAGCATTAAAAACACGTCCGCTTACATAGGTAATTTTTTGGGGTTTTAATAATTCGGGTAAGTTAAAACGGTAAATATCTAAACCGCCCAAACCACCCTCACGATCAGATGCAAAATAGGCTTCGTTTCCACTTGGAGCAATAATCATGCTATTTTCATCTTTGGATGTATTAATAGGAAATCCTAAATTTTGAGGCTGTGACCACGAACCGTCAGGCTGTTTTCGTGATAAAAAAATATCAAAGCCTCCCATGCCCGGATGCCCTTTACTTGAAAAGTATAGGGTTTGATTGTCGGGATGTATAAATACAGATTGCTCATCACGGTCTGTATTTATTGGTGATGGTAATTTCTGTGCCTCGGTAAACTGACCCTCAGCATTCAGATGACTTTCGTAAATGTCCACTTCGCGTACTGAACCGTTACGCTGTGGTTTACCTCTTAAAAAATATAATGTTTTGCCGTCACTGCTAAAACAGGGTTGGCTTTCCCACGCAGGTGTGTTTATAGCAGGTCCTAAATTGGTGGGGCGGCTCCAAACGCCGTTTTGCCTTTTGGTAAAAAATATATCACAACTGCCATACCCTTTTGATTTTCCACCCATATACAGGCCATCCATTTCCTGTGAAACGGTTATAAACATATATTGACCATCGGCAGAAATACTTGGAGCACCTTCATTTCCGGTACTTGATAATTCTTGAATTTTACGAGCTTCCGTCCACTGTCCAAAACGGTTGCGTTGCGAAATAAAAATATCCTCCTGATAAGGATTATAACACACAGCACAATTTAAACGACGTGTAAAGATAAACTCAAATTCATTAGAGGTAAACGACGGAAAATATTCATTAAGGTCTGAATTCCATTCTGCCCCGCAATTTTTAAATTCAACAGGTACTGGATGCTTTAAAGCTTCAAGCGCAAATGCAATGCATTGAAGTTTAAATTGACTTTCAGAACGATCTGCTGCTGAAATACCTCTATAAGATAAAAACTTTGTGTAATGCAATTGGGCTGATGCATACTGGGCGTCTGAAAGCTCAAGTTCAGCCAGTCTAAAATAATTTTCAATGTATAATTCGGGGGCCAGTGCAAGTGCAGACTTTAATGCCTGCAATTCTTCTGCATAGCGTTTTTGTTCTCGACATAGCACTGAAATTAAAATATGGGCTTCTGCAAATTGTGGATCTACCTCTAAAGCTTCATGCATAAAGCGCTCCGCCTCCTTGTCGTTACGAGCATCAAAACAGCGTTTACCGGCTTCAAATCGCTTTATGGCTTTACGTATTTTACTTGTATAAATACCCGGAGGTAATACTTGTTGTGCAAAACCATAGTAATTTAAAAAACAAAGGCATAATATTAAAAAAACACGTTTCATTTAAAATATAATTTTTTAAAAGGTATATAAGCCAATCCCATTAGTATTGCACTTGATATTAAAGATACACTTAAGGATTCATCTATTTGAGACGTCCATAAGGCCGGTGTTTGTAAACTTGCATGAGGATATTGTACCCATAATACCACCGAAAGATTATGCGCAAAATGAACACTCCAAGGCAATAACACCGATCCGGATTTTAATTTTAGCATTGAAAAAAATAAACCAAATCCAAAATAATACATTGCTATCCAATACCACGGATAAACAGTAAATTCAGAGTTTCCTGAATGCAAAACAGCAAAAACCAGTGCGCTTATTACATGTGCTCCTTGCGGTGTGCTGAATGTAAACAGTTTAGGTAGCCAAAAACGAAACATTAATTCTTCAAATAACGTTTGGGCAGGTAATGTTAAAGTCCAAAATGCGGCAGCTAGCCACCAATGGGGAAAAGAATAGGTAAAGTGCCAATTGGTTTTATGAATATTTTTTAGCACCAAGGTTAAAGCCAGCATACATACAAACCAAATTCCAAAGCCCCCAAAGCAATAATTAAATACATTATTAGCTTTACCTTTTATTAATTCAAAAGCAGGTTTACGATATACTTTTTTTAAAATCCAACTTGCAATAACCAAAACAATTACAAAAATTAACATACTTAATATTAATGACGATGGTATATGCACATACGGAATAACAGCTGGAAACAAATGCTGTAATTGCCCTTGCATAAAAAATTCCATTAGCATCCAAGCCAGCAACACGGCAAAAAAACCAAAAGCCGAAATTAAAACGGCGGGTTTATGAAATTCTTGGGGCACTTCTGATTTATAATTTTTAAAAATACTACTTTTGAGCGCATGATACGGTATTTGGCCATTGGTGTTATCATCTTTATTACTTGGTATTGCACGCCTCCACATACTGTTTCAATGTTTAATAACGCTGTTGAGCTGGGCGAAGCACTTTTTAAAGATCCCATTTTATCACGCGATTCTTCACTGAGTTGTGCCTCATGCCATAAGCCCGATTTTGCTTTTGCAGACACAAGCGCTTTAAGTAAGGGACATAAAGGCCAAAGGGATTACGAAATACTCCCAGTGCCATGAATATTACAGATCATAATTTTTATTTTTGGGATGGTCGTGCAGCTACCCTTGAAGAACAGGCTCTGGGGCCCATAGAAAATCCGGCTGAAATGAATTTACCGTTAAGTTTGGCTATTCGCAGGTTAAAACGACATGCCCTGTATGCAAAGTCATTTTATGCCATTTATGGCGTTGCCCCTTCGGCTTTAAATTTATCTCAGGCTTTGGCAGATTACCAGCGTAGTCTTGAAACCTCTGACACGCCATTTGACCGTTACATGCAAAACCAAGACAGTTCGGAATTTTCATTATCAGCGCGGCGCGGACTTCAAATTTTTAACACTAAGGGAAAATGCTTTGATTGCCACTTTGGCTCGGATTTTACGGGAAACGATCAGTTTAAAAATATTGGGCTATATGATGGCAAGAGTTGGAATGATAAAGGACGGTTTGAAATTACTCATAACCCTAAAGATTTAGGAGCATTTAAAACTCCCGGACTTCGAAATATTGCCCTTACAGCACCGTATATGCATAATGGTGCTTTTAAAACGCTAACAGACGTAATTGAGTATTATAATACCCCCGATAAATTTGTTTCTGCATCCATTGGACGCGACGCGTTATTACAACAACCCTTGGGTTTAAGCGCTCAAGAAAAATCGGATTTGCTGGCCTTTTTAATTTCTTTAACCGATAGGCGGTTTACACAAAAAAAAATCTAAAAAACGCTATACAATACCGGCCGGCTTGGACTGGCATCATTTTCGATAGGTGCAATTTGCAGTTCTAACAAATAATTTCCATCGGGACAAGAGTTGGGAACATAAACCAGTTCGGTAATGGTTTTTGAGGATTTTGAATTCATCGGATAATTCCAAAATTGTTTATGTCGCGCTAATGCACCCCCATCCGATTCACGGTCTACACTTGGTAAATCTATAAGCAAATGTTCTATGCCCCATGTATCTAATTTTGATATACAGAGTTCATCGAGATACGGCGGATTGGTATTACTATAATTTTGATTTATTTTACTGATTCCATTGCTTAAGGTTCTAATGATAAGAGCCTCCGCTGGCCATTCTGAAGGGGTTATATCCAAATCGGAACCACGCAAAATCATGTCTCCGTTTGCTGTAGTATGCGGTAAAAGCGTACATACTGTTGTTAAAAAAAAATAACGGTCAAAAAGATTATGAACACTTTGAAAGTCTTTACTGATATGACCTGCTGATTCGGTATGCGTACAATGTGCATGGGGATTTACATGAAGGTCATTAAAATTAACACTTCCTCCCTGCGCTACAGAACCCACCCAAGAATCGCTAACAACCGGAATCCGTTTCATGGGAGGCTGATACCATGCCCTTAAACTGTGCTCATTAACAGTTGCAGCAATGGAAAGATCTATGGGTTTAAAAAAATCAACCTTAAAACTAACGCCTTTATGTATAATACTGGCAAGCATTAAATGGCAACCTCGGCTTTAATGTGAGGGTGAGGATCGTAATTACACAATTCAAAATCTGAAAAAATAAAATCAAAAATTGATGTTCGTTCTGAATTTATGCGCATTTGTGGTAAAGGCCTGCATGCACGCGTAAGTTGTAATTTTGCCTGATCTATATGATTTAGGTATAAATGCGCATCGCCTAAAGTGTGCACAAAAGTACCGGGCTTTAAACCGGTAACCTGAGCCATCATAAGGGTTAACAGCGCATAGGAAGCAATATTAAAAGGTACACCTAAAAAAACATCTGCGCTGCGTTGATACAACTGACAACTTAATTGACCTTCGGCAACATAAAACTGAAAAAAAGCATGGCAAGGAGGTAGTTTCATTTTAGGGATATCTCCTACATTCCAAGCACTTACAATTAAACGTCTGGAATGTGGATTTTTTTGTATGTCTGCTTCTACCTGACGGATTTGATCAATGGTGCTGCCATCTGAGCAGGACCAGTTGCGCCACTGGTGCCCATAAACCGGTCCCAAATTTCCATCGGCATCTGCCCATTCATTCCAAATACTTACGCCATGTTCTTTTAAATATGAAATATTGGTATCACCTTTTAAAAACCATAACAATTCATGAATAATGCTCTTAGTATGAATTTTTTTTGTGGTAATTAATGGAAATCCTTCCTGTAAATCAAAGCGCATTTGATATCCAAACACGCTTCGGGTTCCGGTACCTGTGCGATCTTGTTTGGTAATACCATTTTTTAAGATATGGTCAAGTAAATCGTGGTAAACTTTCACGCATTAAAAATACTTGGTATTTTATTATAAAATAAAATTGTTCAGAAATTTACTATTTTAAAAGCAGTACATGCCCGGTGTATTCTCTACGGCCAGCACCATTCATGCCAATTAACTTAATTTTATAGATATATGTGCCTTCAGCCATAGGCATACCCCCAACCGTGCCGTTCCAGCCCCAATTGAGTTCACGTGTCATGTATATACGGTTACCGTTTCGGTCAAATATCTCCATTAAAAAGCCTTCGGATTTTATAGCGGAACCCGAAATTTTAAACATATCGTTGAGATTATCTCCATTTGGCGTAAAACTATTAGGGATATATACTTTAAAATCATCAATAACCTCAATGTAGTCCATTACGGTATCTCTGCAGCCGTTTTCATTTTCAGACACTAAAATCACTTGGTATCGGCCGGGTAATTCGTATTTTCTTTGCGGATATATGTAGTTGCTGGTATCAAAACCTAAACTGTAATCATAGGTTGTATCTATTTTTACAGGTGAACCTCCCGTAAAAGTCCAGGCGTTTCGGATTACGGGCTGTATAGCGTGTAAGGGTTTAAATTCAACAATATCGGTGGTAGTAGGATTTTCAGGTGACCATGATATTGAAGAACCCGGATTGGGATAAACTTCAATGGGAACCGGAAAATCAAATATGCCATGACATCCGTTTGTACCAGTTGTTGAAACCTGCAGTGAGTATATTCCAGGTGCATCCAAACAATATTGAAAACTGTCCTGCTGGATTTTACGCACACCTCCAAAATCATACATTACAATAGCAGCCTCTCTTCCGGTTTTAGAATTTAAAAACATGCATAAAGGTTGACAACCGTAAGCTTTATCAATTGTAAATTTTGGTTTTGGCGGCTGGTTTACTTTAATGTCAAAAGCATGAGAAATTGAATATCCAGGGCACGCAATATCAAAGGCTAAAATATTATAGTTTACGGAAGATAAAGGAATTGCAACTTTTTGTGGTCCTATTGGATTGCCAATATAAACCGCAGGACTCCAGGTGTAGGCATAATTTTGACTGCCTCCCGATGCACCGATTTCCAAATAAACCGTATCACCAGAACATACCGTTCTGTCAAAAGGTCTTAAAGTAAATTCAATAGGGGTTAAGATGTCAATTGTAGTGCTGGCGGTTGTTATACATGGACCAAGCGATACGTTTAAAGTATAGGTGCCTGACTGATTGGGTTGGGTAACAGGAAACACTATGTCTTTTAAGTTTGATGTGAACCCTGTACTACTGGTCCAGGTATATCCAGTTGCACCTGAAGGGCCATTAACCACTAAACTCGTATTATAGCAAGCTTGTTGACGATTTACCAAACTAAATGTTAAAACAGGATTAACCGTAAGTAAAGTTGTATTTGTATTAGAACATGAAATATTGTTTCCAACAAAAAACGCTGTAACTGTATAAATTCCCGTAGCATTTGTACTGGGATAATACACTGTTGCATTAGGTCCAGGCGCATTAAAACCATTAGGACCGGTCCATACAAACTGATTTGCACCGAGAGCTGATGCCTGTAAAAACGCATTGTTGGGTGTACAAACCGGCTGTGTAGGTATAATTGAAATGGTATTTACAGGAACTACATTTAATTGAGCCGAACTGGTTGCCGCACAAGTTGTACTGTTTTGGCTAAAAATGGCCGATACATAATAAATACCCGATGCATTGGTTTGAATATTTGTTAAAACCGTATTGGTACTGTTGGCCGAAAAATTATTGGGACCATACCAGTTAAATGCAGACGCACCTGTGGCAGCAGCGCTTAAACTAAGTGTATTGTTTTGACAAACACTTGGAAGCATCGTAATAACAGGGCTATTTACAGTAATTACCGAAACTGTAATTTGAGCATTTCGTTGACAGGTAATTACATTATTGGTAAATAAGGCAGTAACCGTGTAGGTTCCCGAGTTTAAAGGTAAAGCTGGATTTATAGTGGGATTTGCAATAGAAGCGTTAAAACTTTGCGGACCCGACCAGGACCATCCAAAAGCACCTGAGGCTCCGGCGTTAAATGATAATTTATCACCTTGGCATAAAACTGTTGAAGGGGATGCAGAAACATTTATAGAATTAGTACTTACCACACTGACTTGCGTAATGGCAGTTCGCGGGCATTGAATGGTGTTAAAGGGTAAATTAGCTGTAACGGTGTAATTTCCAGAATTGTTTGGGGTAACACCTGTAAGTAACACATTGGATACATTTGTGCCCAGTGGGGTTCCGTAGGGGTCGTACCATTGGTAATTTACACCACCGGGTAAATTTGCCGTAAGCTGAACAGTACCATTTTGACACACATTGCTTGGAGAATTTACGGTAATTGGAGTTGTTGGCGATACATTAATGGTGGTAACCCCTGTAGCTGTACAGCTGCCTGCAGATGTAATCAGATACGTACAATTGTTTATTGCAGACAAATTAGGTATTAAAATAACATTACTCTGCAAGTTATTGGCACTAAAACAGGTACTGTTTACATTGTAAAATAATCCACCCGGAGGTGCTGTAATGGTGGCTGTTGAGCCCGCACAATAATTTACCTGATTTGTAAGTGATAGCGGTGCGGGTGGCACAATAGTTAAATTGATGGTTGCTGAACTGGCTACCTGACCTTGCAAACTTGTTCCTACACCGTTTAATGTAAACTGAAAATTTCCTAAAATTTGACTGGAATGTGAAATTGTAAACACGTTAGAAGCCAAAGCCCCTGAGGCCGGGCTACCGCCATTGGGCACCGATAAGTTATAGCTTACGTTTCCCACATTGGGCCACGTTGCAGTTACAGTAACAACCTGATTTGGACAAGCAGTGTAATTTTGAACTTGAATTTGAGCATTTAAAACGTTTACAAAAACACTTGTAAACAGCAAGATTATCAAAAGCCTAAAATTCGATGTAAAATTCTGAAACATACCGCATTGCAAATATAACCATATGTGTTAAAAAAAAAAGAAAATTAACTCAATTGAAGCCCTTATTAACGAAGTATAAACCATTCTAACGGGATTTTTAGCAAATTTGCCATTACTATGAAAGGTATAATTTTAGCGGGTGGTTCAGGAACCCGACTACACCCGTTAACGCTTGCAGTTAGTAAACAACTCATGCCGGTTTATGACAAACCCATGATTTATTATCCGCTTTCTGTATTAATGATGGCCGGAATTCGTGAAATTTTAATTATTTCTACGCCACAGGATATGCCGCAGTTTCAACGCCTGCTGGGAAACGGAAAACAATTGGGTTGTGCATTTTCATATGCCGTTCAAGAAACGCCTAATGGCCTGGCACAAGCATTTGTAATAGGTGCTCCTTTTATAGGAAATGATGATGTAGCTTTAATTTTAGGAGATAATATTTTTTATGGTGCCGGTTTGGGTAGCGCCCTTCAAAATGTTAATACACCAGAAGGCGGCGTGGTATTTGCTTATCACGTAAGTGATCCTGAACGCTATGGTGTGGTTGAATTTGATTCTCAATTTAAAGTTTTATCCATAGAAGAAAAACCCAAGCATCCAAAATCCAACTATGCGGTTCCCGGACTTTATTTTTATAATAATGATGTTGTAGAACTGGCTAAAAACTTAAAACCCAGTGCCCGCGGCGAATATGAAATTACAGATATTAATAAAATATATTTACAACAACAAAAACTTAAAGTTTCTTTGCTTGACCGAGGAACCGCCTGGCTTGACACAGGTACTTTTCCGTCATTAATGCAAGCGGGACAATTTGTTCAGGTTATTGAAGAGCGTCAGGGTTTAAAAATTGGTTGTATTGAAGAAATTGCTTTTAAAATGAATTTTATTAACCGTGATCAGCTTTTAAATCTTGCTCAGCCCCTTATTAAAAGTGGATATGGCAGTTATCTCATACACTTAGCGGGCTAATTTTAAATGTTTAATACATTTCAACACTTGTTTAATGGGCGGCTTGAGCAGTATCTTAAAAACACGGCCCTTAAAAACCCACAATCCCTGTATGAAGCTGAAAGCTATATGCTTCAACTTGGAGGTAAACGCATACGTCCCTATTTAGTGTATTTAGGTGCTTGCGCCGCAAATGGAAACCAGGCCTATGCCATGGATGCGGCCCTGTGTGTTGAGGTGTTTCATAATTTTAGTCTTATTCATGATGATTGGTTAGATCAATCCCAGCTTCGGCGAGGACAGGCTACCGTACACAACAAATGGAATGCCCCACAATCAATTTTAACAGGTGATGTCATGTTTGCAAACAGCTTTGCACTTTTACAATCGTATCCGGATTCAATTTGTGGCGCATTATCAAAAATATTAAGCAAAACAGCCTCTGAGGTTTGCGAGGGTCAGCAATTGGATTTAGACTTTGAACATACCTCACAGGTAACCGAAGCAGACTATCTACATATGATTCGCCTCAAAACGGCCGTATTATTAGGCTGTTCGCTACAATTGGGTGTCATTACAGCGGGGGGGAAAATGGAATTACAACACGAATTATACCATTTTGGTGTGGATACCGGCATTGCGTTTCAAATATTAGATGATTATTTAGATGCTTTTGCTGAAACCACGGGACCTTTTGGTAAAACAATTGGGGGCGATATTATTGGGGGCAAAAAAACACTTTTGTGGATTTACAGCAATTCCAAAAAAGAAATGCCAAAACTTAAATTAGAATCACATGCGCCCCATTTTAATTCTGAAAAAATAAAATTGCATCGTGCATGGTATAACGAAACCGGTGCTACAAAACATTGTTTGGAAACCGTATCCAAATATCATAAACAAGCCCAACTCCGTTTACAAAATCTTGAAATGGATGCTGCTGTAAAAAATGCATTAAACACCCTTTTATTAGAATTGGAACAACGCATGGTATGAATATTGAAAACGCTTTTAAACATCGTATTGCTTTGCAGATTCGGTTTTCTGACATTGACCGGCTGCATCATGTAAACAATGCCGTTTACCATCAATATGTTGAATATGGACGTGTTGAATATTTTAACACCGTTTTGAAAGATTTAGTAAACTGGAACCTACACGGTTTTGTGTTGGCTCGTACCGAAATGGATTTTATACACTCACTTAAATATGGAGACGAAGCGATCTGCTGCAGTAAGGTAACAGAAATTGGAAATAAAAGTGTAAAAACAGAAACCCATATTTACCACCTTAATAACGGATACCATTTAGCCGCACAGTGCAAAGGTGTTTTGGTTTGCATGAATTACTCAAATCAGCAAAGCATGGAAGTGCCTGATGCATGGAAGGTGCGGATTAAAGATTTTGAATCGGCTTAAGTCATTTTAACACCAATTACAAGCACATCGTCCACTTGCTCGTGTACTCCCTGCCATTCAATAAGTGATGTGTTTAAAACTTCTTTTTGTTTAAATGAATCGTAGGTGCTGATTTTTTCTAACAGGCGTTTAAAATTTCCTGCCATAAACTTTTTGCCATGAGGTCCACCAAACTGATCGGCATAACCGTCTGAAAATACAAAAATTTGATCGCCCGGTTGAAGTTCGATTTCATGATTTTCAAAAGCTTGTTTTTCGCCATGATGAAACCCAACAGGAAATTTATTGGCTGAATGGATTGTCAAAGCGCCATTTCTGACAATTATTAACGGATTGAATGCTGCGGCATACTGCAATTTTCGAGATTTAAAATGTATTGCACACAAAGTAATATCCATGCCATCTTTGGCCTGGGCAGAACCTTCCGCACTTAAGGTAGATATAAGATTATCCCGTAATTGATTTAAAATTTCAGCAGGTGTTATTAAGTGGGCATTCTTTAAAATATCTTTTAAGTTATTGTAGCCGAGTAAACTCATAAATGCACCTGGAACACCATGCCCTGTACAGTCCACTGCTGCAAAATACACCCAATCGTTTTTTTCTTCTATCCAATAAAAATCCCCACTTACAATGTCTTTAGGCTTAAATAAAACAAATGCATCGGGCAGTAACCGTTTAACCTTGTGTGAAGTTGGTAATATAGTATCTTGAATGCGTTTGGCGTAATGTATACTGTCTTTTAACTGCAAATACACTTCTTCCAGTTCAGTACTTTTGCGTTCAATTTCAGATTTTTGACGAACCACTTCCTCTGTACGTTCCTCCACTTTGCGCTCCAAAATACGCTCGTTTTCCGCTAGGTCTTCACGCATTTTTAATAATGCCATGCCTAATGTGTCTTCTTCACTTAATGGCTTAAAATTGGCATCAAATTCACCAGCCCCTGTAGCTTTGGCAAATTCGGTAGTACGCTCCATGGAATTAATAAGCTCCGTTAGGGCATTACTCATTTCACCAATTTCATCCTTGCGTTCTGGAATTCGGGTTTTGGGTAAAATACCTTTAGCCATTGTTAAAATCATACCCTTTAACTCATGTACAGGTTTTACGATAGAACGTGCAGTAAAAAGGGCTACTGCAATACCTCCTATAACAAGTGCTAAACCCATAAATTTAACAAACCATTCTAAAAATCTAAAGGAGTTTAATAGTTTATCATTTTCATCACTGGCATTTATTTGTTTTTGTGTAATTAAAGCGTTAAGGCTCTGGTATAAATCGTTTAAATCCGATTCGGCATCACGTAAAGCGTTTTCAGCTAAAAAATAAATTCCGGGATCGTTATACGACTCCAAATTTACAAGCGGTTCCATGATATTAAGGCGGTAATCTAAAAACAGCGTATCCGCTTTACCAATAATGCGCTTCCAGGTTTCAAGTTCAGTGTTTTTCCACGAATCGGTAAAACGACTTACCGACTGTTTTTGTTTTACATAGTCTGTTGCGATGAGTTTTTCAAGTTCAACACGGCCGGCATCATTTACATCTTTACTATAATACCATTTTGAAATCAAGGTTTGTGAACGTTGTAATAAAAAATTAAATTCTTTAAGTGCTGCAACAGAAGGGGTTACTTTGCCTATTACGTTTTCAGTGGTTGTTCGGCTCGAAGAAAGCGTAAGCAGTGTTAAAATAAAAGCGGTTATGGTTAAAACAATAAAAATACCAAAACCCAAATTAAGCCGGCGGCCAATTGTCAATTTATCAAACATGGACTTATTTTTGGGGTTGGGTTTCTTCGAGTTTTAATCCTTTTTGCAAACCCAAGGATTTAAATTCGTTGGATTTATTAAAATCATTTAAGAGTCTGTAGATATAAAACAGGGCTTCGATGGCTTTTAAATTATTTTGATCGTTTTGATATCCTTTGGAGACAAATTGTTCACTTTGCTTTCCGAGTTTTACTAAATTATCTTGTACTAAATCCAACTCTTCGAGTGGAGTATCTTCATTAAGTTTTTGAATAATATTAGCTGCCTGGTTGTAATACAATAAGCCCATTTGTATATTGGCAAACACGTTATTGGGATCAATTTGTAATACTTTTAAATATGCCGATTTAGCCAAGCTGCCCGCTTCGGCATTTGAATTATCTTTTTCAAATAAATACGAAAAGTAACTTCCCAAAGCTTCATAAAATTCGAGTTCGTATTTACGTACGTCCATGTTTGGAAAATAAGTTTCATATATGGATTTAAATTTATTAAAATTTGCAAGCGCATTCGCATGGTAACGTTTTAAAAGCGCGGCAGCATTATTGCTTTTATCTGCTGCCATTGACTTCATAAGTGTAGTGTCTTTAAGCTGCAGTGAAGCCATGTTGTAAAAACGTTTAGAAATATAACGCAGCAAAATATAATTGTCTTTTGTAATATTTGAATCTGGTAAATAATTAAAGGAACGCTGAACGGAAATAAATATAGAATCTAGTAGCTCTGCTTTTGTGCTATAATTTTGTACACGACACAATTCATAATACGCACGCCCTCTTAATGTCCATGACACCGACAAGGTTTTAGTTTCTGCATGGCGCACGACAGAATCTAAAATTTTAACGGCTTTAAGGGGGTTTTCGGCGAGTATGGTATTAGCCCTTACCAGTGCAGATTTTTGAGCATGCAATGCTCCGCCATCTAAGCCCAAAATAAGGATTAAAAGCCCGATTAGGTATTGATTAATGCGTTTCATATTTAATTAATTACTGTAGCAGCTAAGGTTTTAAAATCATCATTGGTTTTTAGTCCGGTTTTTACGGCATTAGAGTAACTGTACTCAAACTTTAGTTTGTTTTCAAGATAAATGAAATTTACACACGATCCAGACCTGCAGGCATCGGGTTTTTCGCTGATAAGTAAAACACCTTTGTTTCGTAGCTTTGAAGCGGCATCTGAAATGGGCTGCAACTCTAATTCATTTGTAAAATAAATCATATGTGCCAATTGGTTTTTTTCCATTTTAGTATGATTTACAACTATTATATTTTGGGCGCCCACTTTCTTTTTTTGAGCTAATGCCTTTAACTCATTGGTTAAACTGGCATTTTGGCCAATAAGATAAATAACAAAATCACCTGATTTTTTAGCCTCAGGCCATTCAAAATAACGCGTGAAATTCATTATAAACAATGCTTTTAATTTTGCATTGGGATCAAAATCGGGCGGACGGTAACTCATTGCAATACTGCCCAATACACCTATCAAAACCAACCTGATACGGAAATTAACATGTGGATTGAACCCGAACATATTTTAAAGTTACAAAAAAAAACTAAACGCGAAATTAATCGTTATGCATGGTTTGTGACCTAAACCATTGCTCCATCGCCATTTCTTGTCGTTCTAGCCGAGTAAGCACAGCACCCTTTGAAGCTACATATTTAAAAAGCAGCGCTTCCCAATCACCCATAGATTTAAATTCTAAATTCCAGTTTATCCCTATGTTATCTGTACAATTAATGCCACTGGGGGCTGTAAAATCAGTCCAAAAGGTATTTGGTACTGCTTGTTGTAATTGTATATGCAAAATCATTTTACTGCCGGTTTTTAATGCAGCAAGCGTTGAGTCTGCTACCAATTTTCCTGACCGTATAATAATAACGCGATCGCATAAGGCCTCTACTTCCTGCATTATATGTGTACTAAACATAACTGTTTTTTGAGCACCCAATTCTTTTATAAGGGCTCTAATTTGAATGATCTGATTGGGATCTAAACCCGTTGTAGGTTCATCTAATATTAAAACCTCAGGATCCTGAATTAAAGCTTGAGCTAACCCAACCCGCTGACGGTAACCTTTACTAAGCTGTTTAATTTTTTTATGTTGCTCCGGTCCAAGACCTGTTTTTTCAATAAGTTGGTTTACAATTTTTAAACGGTTAGTAACATTAAATAATCCGGCGGTAAATTGTAAAAATTCACGTACATACATATCTGTATACAGCGGATTGTGTTCTGGTAAATAACCTATAGATTTACGCCATTGGTATTGATTGGTATCATTACGCTGTCCGGAAATTACGCAATAACCAGAATCGGGTTTTGTAAAACCGGTTATAATACGCATAAGCGTACTTTTTCCGGCACCGTTGGGTCCTAAAAAACCTAAAATCTGCCCCGTTGGTGCAGAAAAGGACACGTCACGTAATGCACATTGTGAGCCAAAATGTTTTGTAATATTATGAACTTCTAGCATTAACTATAAATTACAGTTTTAAAAGGTACCCCAACGTTCCATTTCATCAGATGTCCACAAATCAGGGAAAAAAATTCGTTTTTGAAATCGGGGAGGTAAATATTTTTGCCAATTAGTGCCACCGGTTGCTTGCGTGCTATCGGAACCACGCTGTAAATAACGCACCGCACTTTTATAGTGCACTAAAGGCCATCGTACATTTACCTGCAAATCAAGCTGCCTTAAAGCATCTTTTAAACCCGGATGTGCTTGATCGTTTAAATTGAGTTCTTTAAACTTATGCCATACAGTTTTGTGGGCATAGGCCTTGGCATGAGCTATAAAATGATTACGGTACTGACTTTCAAAATGCTTAAGCGTTAAAGTTTTTTTACCGCTTTCTAATTCTGTTGCACCTTTATTCCAATAGATATGATCTAATAATGTTTCTATTGAAGTTTCATCTTTTAAATTTAAGCGCTGATCGGCCGATACAAGATGTATTAATGGACAGCAGCTCATTTCAATTAAACGGTACTGTGCGCTTTGAAAACCACTGGCAGGCAACAGAGCCATTCTGAATTTTAAAAATTGTTGCGGCTCCATGCCGTCAACCATAATATCAAACGATTGTGTGAGCGATTCGAAATAACGAACAATTCGCATAATACGCATTTTAAAAAATTCAGGATCTAATGCAGCATTCCATCCCAAATCATGCCCATCCGAAGAAATGTTTTTTCCATTATGGGTTATTTGCTGTAACTCATGCAATACCAATTTAAAATACAGCTCTGTTATTTGATGGTACATTATAAAAATCAGTTCATCCGGATAATCGGTTTTGGGATGTTGAATGCTTAACAAGGTGTCTACCTGTATATAGTCCCAATACTTAGTATAATTTCCTTGAATTAAGCCCTCGAGATAACTCATGGGATCTTGCCCCGTTAATTTATACTTTGATTGTATTCGTTCCCAAGCATTTTGTAATTCAGCATCCATGATATAAAAATACGGATTATCGGAATATTTTATTACGATTTAAAGACGCTTGATAGGTTTTGGCATTTCGTAAATGTTCCGCATACGTTTTAGAAAAATTTGAAAACCCATCACGTTCTGCTCGAGCACAAAAATAGAGAAATGCATGTGTATCACAATGCAATACCGATTCTATAGAAGTTGTATACGTAAGCGCGATTGGACCGGGAGGTAATCCTTTATATTTATATGTATTATAAGGTGACTCAATTGTTTTATCACTATTTAATAGCCGTTTTACACCCCGTAAACGGTTTGCAAAAACCAAAGTTGGGTCAGCTTGTAAAGGCATTTGCGCCTGAATACGATTTAAATAAACCCGGGCAATTTTTTGACGTTCTGTGTATACCGGACTTTCCGATTGTACAATAGAAGCTAAAGTAATAACTTCTGGGCAGCTGAGATTTAGTTTTTGAGCGAGTTTCAGCCTATTGAGATTCCAAAATTTTTTATAATGATACAAAATGCTATCGGTCAAATTTTCAGGCGTAATTGTCCAAGGCACATTATATGTTTTTGGTATTATACAAAAAAAATAATTTGCTGAATCTCTTCCTAATGTAGATTTTAATACTGTAGATGAAAACATTTTACGAAAATCAGTTTCATTAAAAAACAACTTTGCATCCAAATATTTACATAAATCTTCTGGACGATGTATTTGTGAATTAATATAAACCGTAATTAATTCCTGATTACCTGAAACTATAATAGAAACAATAGTTTTTAACTTTTTTATACCTCTGATATTATATTTTCCTGGAATTAATTTTTTATTTTTTAATACTAAACGTATATTATTTTTTAAGTACAAAAACCGGAATATCCGGATATAGATTGTGTAATTGTGAAACCAAAGAATCGGAAGTGTCATAGGGTTTAATCCATACTATAGCTTTTGCTTTTAATGCATTATGGGGAATAGAAAAATTCCATATCCAATACCCTAAACCTATAAACGCACAGATACAAATTAAAACTATTTTAAACCACATTTTCATTACGTACTCGTTTTTGCTTGTGCCTGCCGCTTTGTTAATTCTATAACTTTATACTTAAGTGCCTTGTAGTAGCGTGCCGAATCGTTTTTATTAAGCATGTTATAAAGCCGTTCTAAATTTGACAAGGTTGTTACATGAAAGGGATTATAATGATATGATTTTTTTAAATAGGTACGTGCTGAATCCAATTGATTATGATCTAAAAAATAATATCCCATATTTAACCAGGCTCTGGCAAATCCGGGCTCTTCCTTTAAAATGGCACTCCAAATAATAACGGCCTCATTTAACCGATTGGCATTATACAGTAAAACAGCTTTTTTATTTAAAAATTCATGATTGTAGGGCGCTAAAAGAACTGCTGTTTCCATTGCTTTTAATGCATCCATTGGTTTTTTTTGCTGTGTATAAGCTTCTGCAATATGATACCACATCCAAGCATCACGGTTTTCAAAATCCTTAGAATTAAAATACTTTAATAGTGATTGTGTTCCACCGCAAATATTCACATACTCTAAAAGTGCTAAATAATCTGATTTCAAATAATAATACCGTATCCACAATCGACCAAAACTTGTATTTCGGTAATGGCGCTTTAAAAGATTATATGCAGAATCTAACATATACACAGATGATTGAAACCGTTCAAACTGATTTAAATAGGCTTCTATTCGGGTTTTTATAGGTGGTGCATTTGAATTTATGGCCTGCAGGCCCATAAAATTTGATTTCTCCTTTGAATGGGCATAGCTTATAGGAATCTGAATTTTATGATCGTGTATACTAACATGTGGTATGTCGGAGGATCCGGATTTGGGCATATGGCATTGCACACAATTGGATTGGGCATTTATATTACGCTGAGTATGTATGGTATTGATTGTACTTGAATGATGACAGGACATGCACACATTATTAAAAGAAGCCGTTCCTGTAGCTTTAACACTTACATGCGGATTGTGGCAACTTACACACGTTAACGCATTTTTATAGGGTTTAAGTGCCTTGGGGTTTACCTTTGTAATGGAATTAATAAAACAAGCACTTTGCTTTAAACGATCGGCATGAGAAGCCATAATAAAAGACTGATCTGCATTTGAAAAACGGGGTAAAAAAACCGTTATAAAATCACTTAATCGCATACCGGGCTTAAAATCATAAAATGAAGCCCCCTCTGCCAACACCATATTACCTTGTAAATGGCATCGCTGACAAATATCAAATTGACGGTCAACAGAAAGTTTGGCAGGATTTACAATAGAATAATCAATTTCATGAGCTGTATCTACAGGAGACTTGCTTTGACGCAGCGCCACATGTATACTTCCCGGGCCATGACAACGCTCACAATCTATACCCTCGGGCATGGCACTGTATTTGTTTTCAGAACCCAACACCATAGTTGGAAATGCATTATGACAGCTTATACATTCTAAACTCAGTTTGCGTCCAAACCTGCTATTTTCACCAGATTCAAATCCCGGAGGCAAATCCCATACTTTTTTGCTGTGTGTAATACGTCATAGGCATCTGATAACAATATCCCTGAAGTGCAGATATATGAGAATTGGTATGTTGCCCCGAGCCAATTATATAATTTACAGGTAGTGTTAATTTATTAGCCTCGTATGATTCTGTAATTAACATGCGGTTGTTATCCCAGTGCATGGTATACAAAGCACCAAATATTGAATCACTTACCTTTGCAACGTTTCCTTTAAATGCTGTTTTTTGTACTTGTGCCCTACCAAAAGATTGCCCCATGCCCGTTTTATGTAGGTTTCAAATATCTTTGCGTGACATGTTTTACAGGTAGTAATACCCACGTACTTGGCCGTATCAGCATGATTTAAATACTGATGTTCATTGACAGTTGCATCCGTAGAAACACAGGCATGCCAAAAACCACTAATCAGCAGTAATACACTGTAATAATGATACCGGTTCATAAATGTGTGGTTGTACTTTTATCCAATCTTTAAGTATACCGGCCTGCACAAAACCCATATCTTTAAATAATGTTAAGCTAATGGAATTGGTTAATGCAACAAAGGCGTATAATTGATGAACATGCAATTGATTAAACGCAAAAGATTTAGCTAACCGAAGGGCATGTTTGGCGATGCCTTTTCGGCGATGCGCTGCACCAATATAAATACCAATTCCGCACCGCATAGATTTTGGGTCAAAATCATAGAGGTCAATAGTTCCCAAAGGCTCGTTTTCTGCTTTATGTGCAATTACAAAACGTAATTGACGGTCAATAAAAATATCATTGTGTGTATTGTATACCAAGTCCATAAGTGCCGACTTGCTTATAGGTGTTGTTAAATTTGTTGAATTCCAGTGTTCGGTATCATTTTCCCAAATGTAAAACAACGATATATCCTCAGGTTCTGAGGGACGAAGCGTAATTTGTTCAGCAGTTAATTTCATTGGTTATTTAAAGATTAATAAAGCCTGAAAATACCCATTTTGCCGGGCCTGACAATTCAATTGCATCGTAGCCTTCATTTGTTTTTTGTGCGCTAACATACAAAGTCCCCCCTCTTGTATTAACCTGAATTCGATGGGTTTGTAATGTTGCTGAATTTTTATGCATTACAGCTAATGCCGAAGCGGTAACACCTGTACCACAGGATAACGTTTCAGCCTCTACACCCCTTTCGTAAGTACGTACAAAAATGTCTCCATTGGTATGTGAAACAAAATTAACATTAATCCCCTCGTTTAAATACTTTGGGCTGTTTCGTATCTGTAGACCTTTATCAAACACCTCATATTGATGTATGTTTTCAACAAAAACAATTAAATGAGGTGAACCCGTATTAAGTTCGTAACCCAAATCGGTTTTTAAAATACGCTGTACCGGTTGCATAGAAATTGCTATACAATCGGTTTCCGTAGTGTATTGAGCCCTGTGCAATCCGTCCGCTGCATGCAGTACAGCCGAGTGCTTAACCCAATGCTGCGATTGCGCGTAGCGAAATGCAGCACGTGCGCCGTTACCACAAAAGGAACCAGGATGTCCATCGGCATTAAAATAATCCATTTTTAAAACCTCATCCTCCAGTTGGGTTAACACTATAAATCCATCCGCACCAATTCCAAAATACCTGTTGCAACACGCTTGTATTTGTTGCGATTCGATACCCTGTAGGAGATTTGAACCATCAACAATTATAAAATCATTTCCACAAGCTTGGTATTTATCAAAAGCCAATTGCATCTGTAAACGTTTTATTCAATTTTATAATTTTTTAAAATTAAGGAATGTTAAATTAGAATATACCATTTGTTTCAAAAATTACTTTTGTTTTATGAAAACAAAATTTTTAATAAGCGTTTTTTTTGTAGCACTTATAGGTAGTTTATCTGCTTTGTGGATACATACCCATTGGATGGCGGAACATTCAACAATCAAAAGTCAAGTACTATCGGATACCCCTACTTCAAAGCTGGTTGGACTTACCAAAAGTACTGAAGATCCTGCGCATTTCAGCGCTGCTGCTGAAAAAGCCCTACCCTGCGTGGTGCATATTAAAACAACAAGCACTGCTAATAATTTATCGTATGACCCATTTACTGAGTTTTTCTTTGGGTATCACGGTAAACCCGCACCCCAAATTCAGCAGGGCAGCGGCAGTGGTGTAATTATAAGTGCTGACGGTTATGTTGTTACCAATAACCATGTTATAAATGGATCAGATAAAATTGAAGTTACACTTAATGATAAACGACATTTTGAAGCTGAAGTTATTGGTGTGGATGCCAGTACCGATATAGCACTTTTAAAATTAAAAGCTCAGGATTTACCATTTATTATTTACGGCAACAGTGATGCAGTTCGTATTGGTGAATGGGTTTTGGCTGTTGGAAATCCATTTAATTTATACAATACGGTTACGGCCGGTATTATCAGTGCAAAAGGACGAAATAATATTATTAATTCCAGTCAGCGCGCTATAGAATCATTTATACAAACAGATGCGGCCGTTAATCCCGGTAATAGTGGCGGTGCACTGGTAAATTTAAATGGCGAACTTATTGGCATTAATACCGCAATTGCTTCTAATAATGGAGCTTATCAGGGTTATGCGTTTGCCGTTCCTGTAAATATTGTAAAAAAAATTGTTCGTGACCTTGCTGAATTTGGAACGGTTCAACGCGCTTACCTTGGCATAAACATTCAAGACATAGACGCCAAATTTGCCGAAGACAAAAATTTAAGCCGTTTAAAAGGTATTTATGTTAACGGATTAATTCAGGGTGGTAGCGCAGATGTTTCAGGTATTCAAGCCGGTGATGTTATAATCCGAATTGAAGATGCGGAAGTAAATACGGTTAGCGAACTTCAAGAACAAATCAGCCGGTACCGACCCGGAGATGCCGTTAAAGTTAGTTTGGTAAGAGGAAAAAAAGAAATACAAATATCGGTTACATTAAAGACGCTTGATAATACCACAAAGCTCTCAAAAACCAGCAGTTCAAAAGCTGTATTTGATGAACTTGGAATTGAATGTCAGGAATTAGACACTGAAACCCTTAAAGCTATGCAATTGCAAAATGGTGTACAGGTTTACAAACTTAAACCGGGTAAATTAACCCAAATTGGAATTCAAAAAGGCTTTGTCATTACAGCCATTGATCGTAAAAAAATTGAATCGCTGGAGGATTTAAAATCCGCCCTGCAATTTAAAAAGGGAATGATAACCCTTGAAGGGGCCTATCCCAATGGTATGCGCGCCACGTATAGCTTTCCGCTATAATGATGCAACCAAAATACGATGCAAGCCTGTTGTTTGTTTGCTTAGGTAATATTTGCCGATCCCCCGTTGCTGAGGCCGTTTGTCGGCAATATGTAACGCGCATGAATTTAAATATCCGTTGTGATTCTGCCGGCTTACACGATTATCACAAAGGTGCATTACCCGACTCCAGAACGCTTAAAAATGCTGCTCTACATCAATTAGACATGTCGGGGATACGGTCTCGAAAAATTACAGTTAATGACGGGAACCAATGGGATTATATAATTGCCATGGACCATTCCGTATATGAGCAACTAAAAACACAATTTCCCGCACAAGCGCAACCCAATGTGCTTTATGAGTTTATGGCATTTAACCCGCAAGCCCAATGGTTAGAAGTACCTGATCCGTATTACGGTACGGCCAAGGATTTTGAACTTGTCTATGAGTTGTGTGTATCTACAATGCCATGGATCGTACAAAAAGTAAAATCGGCTATGTTATAAATCCGTAAATTTAGATTTTTATATATTATATGATGCCCTACGCTTCGATTACTGAATTTATGACCCGGCATTACCGGCATTTTAATGCTGCCGCCATGTTGGATGCTTCCAAAGCATATGTTGAACATATAAATGCCGGCGGAAAAATGATGATAACCCTGGCTGGTGCCATGAGCACGGCAGAACTCGGTATTTCACTTGCAGAAATGATTCGTAAGGATAAAGTTTCTATCATTTCTTGTACCGGAGCCAATTTAGAGGAAGATGTTATGAATTTGGTAGCGCATAGCCATTACAAACGTGTTCCCCATTACCGTGATTTAACACCACAAGACGAATGGAATTTACTTGAAAACCACTATAACCGTGTTACAGACACCTGTATACCCGAAGAAGAAGCTTTTCGGCGTTTACAGCAACACTTGGTTAAACAGTGGAAAGCCGCCGAAGCGGCCGGTGAACGCTTTTTTCCACATGAGTTTTTATATAAAACCGTTTTAAGCGGTGATTTAAAGCCTTATTATGAAATTGATCCGCGGGACAGTTGGATCATTGCTGCTGCAGAAAAAAATATACCCATTGTTGTTCCTGGCTGGGAGGACTCTACCACGGGTAATATTTTTGCAAGCTATGTTATTAAAGGTGAATTGCAGGCACAAACCGTTAAAAGCGGCATTGAATATATGGTGTGGTTAGCCGATTGGTATAAACAGCAATCGGGTGGCAAGGGTGTTGGTTTTTTTCAAATTGGAGGTGGTATTGCCGGAGATTTTCCAATTTGTGTGGTACCTATGATGTATCAGGATTTAGAATGGCATGATGTGCCATTTTGGAGTTATTTTTGTCAAATAAGCGATAGTACAACGTCCTATGGCTCTTACTCGGGTGCAGTACCTAATGAAAAAATTACTTGGGGAAAATTAGATATTAACACACCAAAATTTATAATTGAAAGCGATGCAACCATCGTGGCACCCCTCATGTTTGCATGGATACTGGGATGGTAATTTATAAATGAAGACTGGCTTTTTTTTCCAGTAAAAACCCTTCGGTTTCAACAAATTGCTCATCCGGTACACAACAATCAACCGGACACACTGCTGCACATTGAGGCTCATCATGAAAGCCTTTACATTCGGTACATTTATCGCTTACAATAAAATACACATCCATGTGCTTAGGTTCTTGCGGGGCTTCAGCGTCGGACTCTAATCCGGTACTTAAACCTTTATATGGGCCTTTTACCCCTGTTCCATCCGCAAATCGCCATTCAGATCCGCCTTCATAAATGGCATTATTTGGACACTCGGGTTCACAGGCTCCACAATTAATACAATCGTCTGTTATTTTAATGGCCATTTTTAATAGTTTTGTCTAAAATCTTTGCAAATATACAAACTCCTTTGCTCACATATCAACAACGAATTAATGCTTTTGTTCAATTGGGCCTGCAATTGGACATTTTACTAAATGCCGAAAATGCAGAATCCAGTGTTTTTTCTGAACTGTTAAATAAAGCTTCCGTTCAAAATGTTTGGTTTACACCCACATTTATAAAATACAGTTTAAAACAGTTTCGCTCCTGGCTGTATACCGATTGCTTACATGACTTTACAAAGCCCTATTTAAATACATCAGCCCAAAAGCCGCAAAAAACAATTGCTGTAATTTGTGCCGGCAATATTCCGTTGGTATGTATACATGATGTTTTATGTGTACTAATAAGTGGCCATACGTTGTTACTTAAGCCCTCTAAAGAAGATACCCTTTTACCGCTGTTTATTTTGCAATTATTAAATACCGTTGAGCCGGCATTTTCAGCACAAATTCGTATTGCTGAAATACCCATGAAGCATTTTGATGCACTTATTGCTACCGGCAGCACTACCAGTGCGCGTCAATTTGAATTTTATTTTTCTAAATATCCGCGTATAATACGTAAAAGTAAAAGCTCTATAGCCGTGCTTGATGGTACGGAAACAGATTCAGAACTTGAATTACTTATGCACGATGTTTTTATGTATTTTGGATTAGGTTGCCGAAGCATTAATTTACTGTGTGTTCCTGCTGGATTTGATTTACAACGATTATTTAAAGCCTCTTTAGGATTTGAATATTTATCACAACATCATGCATATATGAACCAATATGACTACCAGCGATCTATACTTATGCTAGAGGGTAATTCATTTTTAGAAAATAATATTTTTATTTTAAAAGCCTCAGAACATATATTTGCTCCTGTTAGCGTTTTACATTATATGTTTTATGATTCGGAAAAACACCTTAAGGATTTTATAAGCGCACGGCAGGAAGATATACAATGCATTGTTTCTAAAACGCATATTCCTTTTGGTAAAGCACAAACACCTCCCTTAAATGACTTTGCAGATAATATAAACACCATGAATTTTTTACAATCATGACGCCCGAAACCGGATTAATCGTTGAAAATCTCTCATTTAATTATCCAGTTACCGAATTTAAAGGCCTAAAAACGATTTCATTTAAATTGCCTGCAGGTTCTGTACTGGTAATTGCGGGAAAAAGCGGCAGTGGTAAAAGCACGCTTGCACGATGTATTTATGGCGCCGAAACACTAAGCACAGGTCAGGTATACTGGAATACAAAACCACTTTTAGGCCCTGAGCGAACGCTTATGCCGGGCATGCAAGGAATTAAATACATGGGGCAAGACCACAGCCTCTTACCATTTCATTCTGTACGCGAAAACATCAGTGAACAATTACCCGCATGGCATCCGGATGTAAAAACAAAGCGTGTACTAGAACTTTTACGTTTACTGGAATTGGTAACCTTACAACATGAAACGGTTCAGGTATTATCATCCGGACAAAAGCAACGCGTTGCGCTGGCGCGTGCATTAGCCCAACAACCAGAACTATTAATATTAGATGAACCTTTTGCACACTTAGACCAATTGTTACAGGAAAAACTTAGCCACTATGTATTTACAAGAGCCCGAAAAATTAAGCAGACCCTTGTATTTGTAACACATCAACCCGAGTTTGCACTTCGATATGCCGACCGCGCTTTAGTATTGCACGATGGAAAAATTGCTGAATTTGGAGACATGCAACAAATCTACAATGCTCCAAAACATATTAAACTGGCAGGTATTTTTGGACCCTATATGTTACTTCCCACACAAGAATTAAAAGGACTAAAATCAAAAAAAGAATTTATTTTTATTAGACCGCATCAATTTTATCCATGCCCTAAAGGATCTAAACCACATTTAATTGTACAAATAAACTACAGCCGATTTAACGGAAAATGTTTTGAAAATACAGGAATTGATAAAAATGGTAACGCTGTGTTTTTTTACAGTGCTGAAGCGCTGATATGCCAAAAAGAACTGCCCTATTGCATTAAATTATAAAACCATTTAAAAGCACCGCAGAGCTAAACTTGACGACAAAGAAGAAGGGCGGCACACAACAGCAGTTTGGCGT
>RFNG01000127.1 GCA_009927275.1 Sphingobacteriia bacterium
GGCTTTCTTGTTTTAATCGGTATGCAATTAAATCTTTTATACTTATAATTTTTAAACTAAATTGTTTAGAAATTTCCATCAGTTCTGGTATTCGGGCCATGGTTCCATCTTCATTTAAAATTTCAACCAACACACCGCATGGCTTATATCCGGCTAATTCACATAAATCAGTGGTTGCTTCTGTGTGCCCGGCACGACGCAAAACACCACCCGGCTTGGATTTGAGTGGAAAAATATGTCCGGGACGACCAAAATCTTTTGCTGTAAACGATTCATCAGCTAAGGCATTAATTGTTTTTGAACGGTCAGAAGCAGAAATTCCTGTAGTACAGCCATGACCCAAAAGATCAACAGAAACAGTAAACGGAGTTTCATGAAGCGAGGTATTTGCAGGCACCATCATTTCCAGTTGCAAACGATCTGCCAAGGTTTCCGATACTGGTGCACAAATTAATCCACGTCCATAACGGGCCATAAAATTAATAACTTCAGGCGTGGCGTGTTCTGCTATGCACACAAAATCACCTTCATTTTCACGATCCTCGTCATCCACCACGATAATGATTTCGCCTTTTTTTAAAGCTTCTAACGCTTCTGCTATTGTGTTTAATTTTATAGGTTCCACAAGTACAAATTTACGTAAATTAAATCCGTGACTCTTGAAGAGGCGTTAATACTTGCTAAATCCTATACACTAAATCCCCAACAGGCTCATGCGGAGGCATCCCCACTGCCGCTTAACATGCGTTCGGTAATTAAAGGCGTATCCCAAAATGCAGCGGTAATGATTCTTATTTGTGGAACAACATTAGAAAACGCATTTATTCCGGTAATTAAACGATCCTTACGTCACCGCATACATGCTGGACAAATAGGTTTTCCGGGTGGCAAATGTGAATTGTACGATGCTACTCCGTTTGATACGGCCCTACGAGAATGTAAAGAAGAGATTGGCATTACAGTACGTTCGGCCTATGGGGCATTAAGTCCGGTTTTTATTCCGGTTAGTGGCATGTATGTTATGCCTTATATGGCCTTGCATACTAATGAAAATACCTTATTTACGGCCTCCGTAGAGGTAGATCAAATCTATAAACTGCAGCTAAAATCTATTTTAAAAATGCACATTGAATATGCATCTGTGGATGCCCGTAAGGTGCCTGGTTTTATTATTGAAAACGAATTTATTTGGGGTGCTACAGCAATGATTTTAAATGAATTTAAAACAATTTGGAAGCACATAATATCTAATTAAAACAATTAATGAATTTAAAATCCGTGTCTAAATTTTACAATTAGATAAAGGCTGGTAATAAAAGCTAGTAATGCTATAAGCACTTTTACGGGATAGGGAAAGTGCAAGCGATGCAAATTGGCATCTTTGCGGTATGACCAAATTAAAAGCACAATAAAGCCGGTGCAAAAAAACAGTGTAAACCATGTATGTCCTTGTGTCCACTTCATGTACCTTTATACCATTGAATTTAACAAAGGTATACATAATAACAGTATCGCTGTTTACACTTTCGTGTAAAATGCGGATGACAAATGCCGAACTTGAATTACAGCGCGCAAATTATTTTAATGCCCATACTTTTGCAAAACACCATAAACAAGCGCGTTATTTAGTATTTACCAGTTGGTTGCAAGCTGAGCTTTTATTGCAGCCCCAAAGTCCTTTTTATAAACCCGATTCGGCTTATCCCTATGCCGTGCGTGCATGGCAATTAGCTCAAGGTTCCATAAATTGGAAGCGTTTTCCCGAGGGGCTGATGCACCGCATTGAATGCCAACGTAAATCAGTGTTAGATTTTCGTAAACAAAAAACTTTAGAAAAGCCCTCTAAAGCAGCATTTGAAAGTTGGCAACCTGCTGATTTATTTATTTACGATTCCCTTCGTTATGTCATGCAAGCTGCTTACGAGCAGTGGATGTTAGATTCCGTTTACAACACACAGGATATAGAACGGTTAGAACACTTTAAAGCCTTGTATCATGCAAGCATTTGGATACCTGCAATTAACGATACACTTGATGTGTGGCATTCCAAAGCGCTACTTTATAAAAGTAAAAATACAGCACCCCTATTACAATACGCACAACGCCACCCTAGGGGTAGGTATTTCAATTTAATTTTAGACTCGGCTTTTAGTAAAATTGTTAGGGATAGAGACACGCTGCATGCGGAATGGTTTATACAAGTATGTAATTCTGAATTCCGTGCTCAAAAAGCATGGCAGGAGCTGTATAAACAATACTGGTTTTTTTATCAAAATAAAGCCCCACAACAATTTATTAAACGCTATCCAAATGCCCCCCACATAGATGCTATTTTACAGGATCTTAATGCTGAACAAAGTATTATTTACCCTTTAAAGCAAGAAGATTCAACAGGTTTAATGAATATAAAATTTGGCTATGTGGATTCCACTGGGCAATGGAGAATTAACCCACAATATGAATACGCAGATGAGTTTTATAATCATCGCGCCATTGTGTCAAATGGCGATTCACTGATGTATATTACCCCTTCGGCACTCAGTATAAACAATGTGCAATTTGAAGAGGCCTATCCGTTTACAAACGCCGTTACGTTTGCACGTAAACATAACCGCTGGTATAAGGTATATTTAAGCGGACATTATGAGTCTATTAATGCGGATGAGGTGTTTAAGCCTGATAGGTTTGGTACTATATTTATAAAGGATGGTAAATACGGATTATTAAATAAAAATGCACAAATAACAATTTCTCCTGTTTTTGATAAAATAAGTTCATATTCAAACGGGTATGCAAGTGCAACTTTTAAATTACAATGCGGACTTTTAGACACAATGGGTAAGTTCAGACCATTCAGCGCCCAATGGATTGGACCGGTTCAATCTAATGGGCAATTTATTTTTAAAACCGATTCGGTTTTTGGAATTGCAGACACCAGTCTTCGTATACTATGTTCGGGTTTACAGTATATTGTTCCGCTTGATGAAAAAACCTATTTGGTTGTTAGCCAAAACCGTTTTGGGTATTTTGATTATTCTGGCTGTTATGTAAAATTCCCTGAACCTGCATATGATGCAGTCTTGCCAGTAACACAATACGGGAATCGTTTTTTTTTACGTTGGGAACAAGACCGTTGGCCTGTTTTTATTAATTCAGAAGCCATGTTGACAGTACCCGTGTCATTGCAAGCCGCCATAAAAGGTCAATACGAACCATTACAAATTATAGTACCGTATTGGATAATGTTTAAAAAACCTTCAGGCTTTGAAATTTGGAACTTAAAATCCCAAACGGCATACAACAGTGATCGTGTACCCGAAATGTTATTAAACACTTGTTTTCAGTTATGGAATGAAGGCTTTTATCAAATTTTAGGAACATCCGCAATGGTAATGAAGTCTGTTTACCCGTTTAAAGCCCTTAGTTCAAATTGTTTTTTAGGCCGTTATGATGATGGATTTTCGCTTTTTAATGCTGAAGGTAAATGTTTGGCAAGCCAATTAAAAAAAGTTGAACTTTTAACTAACAGCACACTACTTCTTGTTTATAACAATATGAAGGTTGTTTTGCTTAACACGCCCTAAGCTTTATTTTTGAAGTATGAAACAGGTACATAATTTTAGTGCGGGGCCCGGAATTTTACCCAAGGATGTTCTTGAGCAGGCCTCTAAAGCATGTTTAGATTTTGATGGTTTGGGACTTTCACTATTGGAAATTTCACACCGCAGTAAAAATTTTGAGCGCGTGATGGATGCGTCACGAGAATTGGTTAAAACCCTTTTAAATGTTGGATCCGATTATGAGGTGTTGTTTTTAGGTGGTGGTGCCAGCTTACAATTTGGTATGGTGCCTTTAAATCTGTTAAGCGAAACGGGTGTCGCCGCTTATGTAAATACAGGCGTATGGTCTACAAAAGCCATTGCTGAAGCACAGCGTGTAGGTAAGGTTGAGGTTATTGCCAGTTCGGAAGCTGAGCGCTTTTCTTATATACCATCTGGTTATACGATTCCGGAACGTGCAGATTATCTTCATATCACCAGTAATAATACCATTTACGGCACTCAATTTCAAAACTTTCCGGAATGTAGCATTCCATTGGTGTGTGATATGAGTTCAGATATTTTCAGCAGGCCAATTAACGCCTCAGCCTTTGATCTCATTTATGCCGGTGCACAAAAAAACATGGGACCAGCCGGTTGTACAATGGTATTGGTTAAAAAACATGTAGTGGGTAAAACCGGTCGTAAACTCCTTTCCATGTTAGATTATCAGGTACATATCAAAGGCGGATCAATGTACAATACGCCTCCGGTATTTCCGATTTATGTAAGTTATCTTACGCTTTCTTGGTTAAAAGCACAGGGAGGTATTGCGTGGATTGATGCCCTCAATCAAAAAAAAGCAGACCTGTTATATGCCGAAATCGATCGAAATACGTTATTTACCGGCACCGCTCGTAACGACAGCCGCAGCCGAATGAATGTTTGTTTTTTATTACAACAACAACAATTAGAAAGCACATTTGACAATTTATGTAAAGAAGCGGGCATTAGCGGTATTCGTGGACATCGTGATGTAGGCGGTTACAGAGCTTCGCTTTATAATGCTTTGCCAGTTTCAAGCGTGCAGGCCCTTATAGACGTTATGCAGCATTTAGAAAATCAATTTGCATAGTATACAGCAATTTATGTTGTGTGCGGTTAA
The DNA here is from genome assembly GCA_009927275.1 of Sphingobacteriia bacterium. Classification (GTDB taxonomy): domain Bacteria; phylum Bacteroidota; class Bacteroidia; order B-17B0; family Aurantibacillaceae; genus Aurantibacillus. The sequence continues at coordinate 4,705 of RFNG01000127.1, forward strand.
TCTTTCAAAATCCTATTCTGATAAACCTGCTGTAAAAAACATTTCCCTTAATGTTGAATCCGGTTACATCACAGGTCTTTTAGGTCCTAATGGAGCCGGAAAGTCAACCTTACTTCGAATGCTAAACCGAATTATAATTCCAGATTCGGGATCCATAACATTTAAAAATAAACCATTAACCCACGACATGGTAAAACATTTTGGGTATTTGCCCGAAGAACGTGGCTTGTACCGAAAAATGAAGGCGGCAGAGCAGGTGATGTTTTTTGCCCAACTTAAAGGTCTTACGCTTGCCGATGCCCGCAAACAAACCCGGTTTTGGTTTGAACGTTTGGAACTAGATGCCGCTTGGAATTTAAAGCTTGAACAACTTAGTAAAGGCATGCAGCAAAAAGTGCAGTTTATTTCAACTGTTGTACATAATCCCGAGCTGTTAATTTTAGACGAACCCTTTAGTGGTTTTGATCCGGTTAATGTAGAGCTAATTACAAGAGAGCTCATTCAGTTTAAAAAATCGGGCAAAGCCATTGTATTATCCACCCACAATATGGAAAATGTGGAAGCACTTTGTGATTGCATGGAAATGATTCATAAGGGACAACTAATGGTATCTGGAAATATAAACACAATACGTAAACAATACACCAGTAACAGTTATGTTATAGAATACCGTGGATTGCCAATGGCTTTTGCCAATGCACTTTGGTCGGCGGCTGAAATTGTTTCACAACAGCCACTGCATGAGCCGCAAATGCACCGGGTAACCATCAAATTGGCAAAATCGCAAACCGGTCGTTCTGTACTTAATCTCATTAATAATGCAGTTGAAATAACGTATTTTAAGGAAGCTTTACCCACTGTGAGAGAAATTTTCATGAATCAAATTCAACATCACAAACCGTTTAATGCGTGAAATTTATTTAATAGCCCGTCGTGAATTTAAAGCCCGCTTGCGAAACCGTGCCTTTATTGCAATGACCTTTTTATCGCCGCTTTTACTGGTGGGTTTTTTTGCGTTTTCGGTATATATGTCGCAGCAGGATACAACCGAACATCGCATTTTAGTTGTGGATGACAGTAAACTGTTTATTAATCGCATTGCAAATAATGGTGAAACCTTTCAGTTTGAATTTTCTACAAAAAAATTAATAGATGCTGAACAGCATTTTGCAGCTGAGGGCTATACTGCATTGCTTTGGATTTCGCCAAATATTATTGAAGGCGGGGCAGGTGCCTGTAAATTATTTTATTCTAAAACACCGGGCTACGCACTTCAAAACCATATTCGGAGCCAGTTAGAAAAGATTGTTTATGAAGAAAAATTACTTGCAAATAACATTCAGCCCCAAATTGTAAGTAATGCACGCCAACATATCCAATTAATTTTACAACAGGTGGGTAATTCAGGAACCTATGCTGATCAGGACGGAATTTCACAGCTGGGCTTTATTATGGCCGCACTGATGTTTATTTTTATAATGATGTACGGCATGATGGTTTTTCGCTCAGTACTTGAAGAGAAACAATCACGCATCGTAGAGGTTTTACTAACCTCGGTAAAACCTGTAAAGCTTTTAATTGGTAAAATTTCTGGAATTGCACTGTTAGGCATACTACAGTTTATACTTATGGGCGTGTTAACATGGTCACTTTCCTGGGGACTGCAACACAGCATTTTAAAAAACCAACTTATAACCTACGATGATTTTAAACACCAGCAGGCTGAGGTTTTTCAAAAGGGCTCTGAAACCGATTTTAGCAAATTAAGCCGTTTTGATCAACAACTGGAATTATTTTCACTTTTTAAAAAAGTTGAAACTTTGGCTTTTTTTGAAATATTTTCGCTCTTTACACTGTTTTTTTTATCAGGTTTTTTGTTTTACAGCGCAATTATGTCGGCCTTAGCCAGTGCAGCAGATTCCGATGCTGATGCCCAGCAATTTTTATTACCTGTAAATTTACCCCTTATCGCCTCGTATTTAATTGCTGTACAAGGTGTTATAAATCCAGATGCAGAGCTTTACGCATGGGCCTCTTGGATTCCTTTTAGTGCTCCAGTGGTTATGGTATCGCGTATTACAGCCGGAATACCTTTGTATAAGGCATTAGTATCTTGGCTGATATTAAGTTTTTCATTTTTAATTGTCATTTTTTGGTCGGCCCGTATCTATCACAATGGTATTTTAAATACGGGTAAAAAGTCCCGATGGCGCGATTTTTGGCATTGGAGTAAAAAAAGAATTTGACATTTTGTCATAATTCCCGCTTTGGTCTTAATTTTGTAATCCATTTAAAAAAAAGATTTATGAGTAAAGCAGGAACCATCAATGTACAAACAGAAAATATTTTTCCCATAATTAAAAAATTTCTTTACAGCGATAATGAGATTTTTTTGAGAGAGTTAGTGAGCAATGCCGTAGATGCCACTCAAAAACTTAAAGCGCTGGCGCGTATGGGCGAAGTAACCGGAGACTTAGGGGACTTAAAAATTGAAATTGAATTGGATGCCTCTGCCAAAACCATTACTATTAAAGATAAAGGTATTGGCATGACGGCTGATGAAGTTGAAAAATACATAACCCAAATTGCATTTAGCGGAGCTGAAGAATTTGTAAACACATATAAAGATAAAGTTGATAAAAACGTTGTAATTGGCCACTTTGGTTTAGGGTTTTATTCTGCTTTTATGGTTGCTAAAAAAGTAGAATTGTTTTCACTTTCACACAAAGCGGGTTCAAAAGCAGTGCACTGGACCTGCGACGGAAGTCCTTCCTATGAAATTGAAGAAATTTCGAATCGTACGCAGCGTGGTACCAATGTGGTTTTACATATTGCCGACGATTGCGCCGAATACCTGGAACAATCAAAAATTCAGGGGTTACTAACTAAGTACGGTAAATTTTTACCCGTTGAAATTAAATTTGGAACTAAAAAAGACTGGATTGACACCGATGAAAAAGATGAAAAAGGAGAGGTAAAACGTAAAGAGGTTGAGGTTGATAATATTATCAATAATCCAAATCCGGCCTGGACAAAAAAACCTGCTGATTTAAAAGACGAAGATTATGAATCCTTTTACCGCGAACTGTATCCCATGCAGTTTGACAAGCCCTTGTTTCATATACATCTTAATGTAGATTACCCATTTAATCTTACAGGTATTTTATACTTTCCAAAACTCAGCAATAAGCTTGAAATGCCCAAAGACCGTATTCAGCTGTATTGCAATCAGGTTTTTGTTACAGATAATGTTGAACACGTTGTTCCAGATTTTTTAACATTACTACGGGGTGTAATAGATTCTCCCGATATTCCGCTCAATGTAAGCAGAAGCTATCTTCAGGCCGACGCTCAGGTTAAAAAAATTGCTACCCATATTACCAAAAAAGTGGCAGATAAATTAGAGGAGCTTTATAAAAAAGATCGTACCGAATTTGAGGCAAAATGGGATGATATTCGCTTATTTGTGCAGTATGGCATGATTAGTGACGAAAAATTTTATGATAAGTTATCTAAATGCGCCTTGTTAAAAACTACAGATTCAAAGTACTACACGTTTGAAGAATTTGAAGCTGCTGTTTCTGCATTGCAAACCGACAAGGATAAAAATAAAATTTATCTGTATGCCTCCAATATGGATGAGCAACATGCCTATATTGATGCTGCTAAAGCCCGCGGATATTCGGTATTGCTAATGGACAGTATTTTAGATGCACATTACATTAATCATCTTGAATCAAAATTAAAGGAAACCCGATTTGTACGAGTTGATTCGGATACTGTAGATAAATTGATTAAAAAAGATGACACAACGGTTAGTAAACTGTCCGAAGATCAGCAAAATACCTTAAAACCAATGGTTGAAGCTTTACTTAATAAAGATCAGTATACCGTTCATATGGAAGCACTCAGCGAGCAGGATGCGCCCATGATGATTACGCGTCCCGAGTTTATGCGTCGTATGAAAGATATGAATCAGCTGGGAGGCGGTGGCGGTGGATTTAATTTTTACGGCTCTATGCCCGATATGTATCAAATGGTGGTAAACACCAATCATCCGCTAATAGGAAAAGCACTTGATGAATCCGATTCGGAAAAACAAAATGCATTACTTAAACAGATGTCTGATTTAGCCCTATTAGCTCAGGGCTTATTAAAAGGCGAGGCCCTCACGCAATTTGTAAAGCGAAGTGTTTCACTAATTGAATCGTAATTGAATCTTTTTTTGAAAATTATATTGAATGGGAATTTGAAAAATGCCGTTAATTTATTTTTCGAATAAATTGCAAGATTTATATATACATTGTATTATAAACCTCTGACGTGGGAGTTTAAATTTTATTTTGTAAGTACTGTTTTTGTTTTGGAGCTGCCCTTAGACATATAAAAAACTGGGATACCCGATACAACAATTAATACGCCAATCAATGTATTATGCGGATTGTGTAAAACAGCCTGGTACATAAACCAGATATTACATAAAATAAAAAGTAAGGGTATAAACGGGTATAAGGGCGTTTTAAAAGGGCGAGTAGCCTGGGGATACTTATATCTTGAATATATTAAACCGCTTACCGTTAAAGTTGAAAATAGTATTAATACAAAGGACGTAAACTCTAAAATTTGATTAAAAGTACCGGTAAATAAAAGCAAAACTGAAATCGTACATAAAACCCAAATTGCCAAAACGGGACTTCCGCCTTTATTGCTTTTTGCAAATGCACTAAAAATCGAATAGTCTTTTCCCATTGCTGAAATAACTCTCGGGCCTGCCATAATCATAGCTGAAATGGAAGAAACTAAAAGCAAACTAATTACTAATCCTACAATTTTTACACCCGATTCACCAAACATGAATTTTCCCGCAACATTACCGGTATCAATATTTACGGGCCCCTGATCAGTAAATTTTACGGTGAGCTCACTATAAGGAGCAACTTTTAAAAAAACAAAATTTAGGCCCACATAAAGCATTGTTACCAATAAGGTTCCTATAAGCAATGCCCGAGGTAAATTTTTTGTTGGATTTTTAATATCACCGGCTATGTAGGCAGCCGCATTCCAGCCACTATAGGCAAAAGACACCCAAAACATAGCAGCAGCAAAAGGCCAGCTGAATAAATAAGATAAGGTATCAGCATTTAAATTAATTTTAAAGTCAGGGTGTGAGGGTGTAAAAAAAAGCCCCACTACGATAAAACCCTAAAATTAAAAGCACTTTTAAAAGTGTGGCAATTTTTTGAAAGCGACCACCAATTTTTACGTGCATAGATTGTAAAAGACCAATAAAAATAATTACCAGAAATGCTGTTATTTTTATAGATACAGAGGGTATAACGGTTTTAAAATACACTCCCAATGAATACGCAGCCAGTGAAATAGGTGCCGCAAAACCAATGGTTGCAGAAATCCAGCCCGACAAAAAACCGAGTAGGGGATTAAAAATAGATTTTAAAAAATTATACTCGCCACCAGATTGAGGATATTGGGATCCTAATTCTGCGTAACAAAATGCACCACAAAGTGACACCATGCCTCCAAAAATCCAAAGACTTAAAATAGCAGCATAGTTTTTTATTTCCAGTAACTGAAAGCCCAAACACGTAAATACACCGGTACCAATCATATTGGCTATAACAACAGAGGTAGCAGTTGCAAGGCTATATTTAGCGTAATTCAAAAGCATAAAATTAATTTAATACTTCGGTATTTAATAACATTATGTATATTTTTGTTATTCTATGAAAGTAAAAACGTTAGGACAATTTATAATTGAACGTCAGGCTGATTTTCCGTTTGCTAAAGGTGAACTTTCCCGATTATTACGTGACATTGGAATTGCTGCTAAAATTGTAAACCGAGAGGTTTCAAAAGCCGGCCTCGTTGAAATTTTAGGTGATACAGGTACAGTAAATATACAGGGCGAATCGGTTAAAAAATTAGATGTTTTTGCTAATGATCAGTTTATTGCAGCATTTAAAGCGGGCGGTGAAGTGCGTGCAATTGCAAGCGAAGAAAACGAGCATATAATTACTGTAGGAAATACCAATTCTAAATATTTGGTGGCCATAGATCCGCTGGATGGTTCGTCAAATATTGATGTAAATGTTTCAGTTGGTACTATTTTTTCAATTTACAGATGTAATACAGAACAGGCGGAGGCGCAGGAATCTGATTTTTTTCAAATCGGTCGTCATCAAATAGCTGCAGGCTATGTAATTTATGGATCTAGCTGTATGCTGGTATATACTACCGGACATGGCGTTAATGGATTTACTTTAGATCCCAGTATTGGGGAATTTTGCCTTTCGCACCCCGATTTAAAAACTCCCGAACAAGGAATGGTATATTCTATTAATGAAGGTAACCGCCTACAGTTTAGCAGCGGTATTCAAAATTATATAAACCAATGCCATGCGCGAGGCTTTGCATCGCGGTATATAGGTTCGGGCGTTGCTGATATTCACCGAAACCTTTTAAAGGGAGGTATATTTATGTATCCTGCAACACAAAAGGCAACTCAGGGTAAATTGCGGTTATTGTACGAGTGCAATCCGTTAGCCATGATTGTTGAACAGGCGGGTGGTTCTGCTACAAACGGTTTGGTAAGTATTTTAGATATACCCATACAATCGCTGCATCAGCGAACGCCGCTGTTTATTGGCAGTAAGCACATGGTACAAGAGGCCCAACAATATTTAAAACAGGGTTGATTTTTTATTTTTCAGCGTACATACGCCGTCCCTTAATAAAGGTAGATGCAACTTTAAATTGACGTATTTCGGCTTCGGAATCTTGTAATAAATCTACGGATGATAAAATAAAATCGGCGTGTTTTCCCGGTTCTAAACTGCCCCTAACCTGTTCTTCAAATGCTGCATAAGCGGCCCAACGCGTCATGCCTAACAAGGCTTGAGTTCTGCTAATAGCCTCATTTTTTCTAAAACCGCTTACTGGAATGCCATGGGCGTCGGTTCTAAAAACTGCTGCTATAAATGTATGTAATGGATTTATGTCCTCAACAGGAAAATCGGTTCCTAACGCAATAATATTAGAGGCCCGCAATAGGCTGGCATAGGCATAGGCGCCCTGTATACGAATACCAATTCGTTTTTCAGCCCATAAGTAATCACTAAGTGCATGGGTTGGCTGAACGGAAGGAATAATACCCCGCCACAGCGTATTTGTCAAATCTTTAAAATCTAATACTTGAGCATGTTCTATGCGCCAACGTTTTTTTTGAGCACTTGCAATATACTTTTGATATAAATGAAGTATGGTGTGGTTAGCGCTGTCACCTATGGCATGTGTGCATATTTGAAAAGGCGAGGTTCGGATGCGTTTTATTTTTTCTTCAAGTTGCTTGGGCGATTGCAGCATAAAACCGTATTGGTCTAGGGCATCCCAATACGGTTTTTTAAGGCAGGCACCGCGGCTACCCAGAGCACCGTCGGCATATATTTTAAAAGCACCCACATGTAAACCTTTGTATTGCAAAGGGCCTTGTTTAAGCCAATAGGATATATCTTCTGGCTGATCTTGAATTAAAGCATAAATAGAAATACTCAGAGAATTTGAATCGTAAAGTTTTTTTAATTGTTGAATAACCCGCGTTGATACGCCGCAATCATGCACAGATGTAAGGCCTAAGGCCATACATTGCATTTCTGTTTGTTTAATATAACGCGAAAATACCGAATCAGGCAATTCGGGCACACAACGTTCAATAGCTTGCATGGCATTATCTATGAGCAATCCGGTTGGTTTTCCATTTTTTAAAACGACTTCGCCCCCCGCAATTTTAGTGCCTGAATGTATACCGGCTCGTTTTAAAGCCGCTGCATTAGCTAAAATAGCATGGCCGTCAATGCGTTTTAAAATAACTGGCCTGTCAGGAAATAGGGCATTAAGTTCAGTATTATCGGGAAATTCTTGAATGTTCCAGTCGTTTTGATCCCATCCCCTGCCATAAATCCATTCGGTAGTATGGGTTTTAGCATATTCTGAAACACGTTTTATAACAGCACTAAACGAGCTTGTGCCTTTTAAATTACATTTATATAAATCGTTAGCATAGCCTGTAAAATGGCAGTGGGCATCTATAAATCCGGGATACACGCAAAGGCCATGAGCATCAATTACTTTAGTACATGCATATGTATGTTGTAACGCTTCAGCTTTTCCGGTTGCAAGCACAATACCGTTTTTAATAACCATGGCCTCGGCAATTTCAAATAAAGTGTCGCAGGTATAAATTCGTGCGTTGATTATACATAGATCGGCCGGTTGTTTAAATGTACATCCCATGCTTAAGCACAAAACAAAAATAATAAGTTTGTAAGGCGCACAAATTCTAAACATAATGGCAATTTAACGATATTTGAAATTCAAATGTAATCGTATGAAAATTAAATTTTTACTATTCTGTTGTGTTCCTGTATTGTTTTCTGCGCAAACAGTTTTAACCCTGGAAGATATATGGGGCAAGTTTGCATATCGTGCCGCAGCTCCCAGCGATGTTCATATTTTAAAAAACGGACAGCATTACACCCGTATTGAAGACGACGCCTCTGGAGATGCTCAAATGGTTGTATATGACATTAAATCTAATAAACGCTTACGTGTACTTTTAAGCGCCAATGACCTAAAAACCGAAAACGGACACTATATTGATCTCAATACATTTCAGTTTAGTCCCGATGAAAACGCAATCTTATTTTATTCAGATGCAGAATCTATTTACAGACATTCCCTAAAAGCAAAATACTATGTTTATAATTTGCAATCAAAAATTTTAAAACCGCTTGTTGTAGGTGCAAAGCAAATGCTGCCTCAGTTTTCTCCTGATGCGTCACAAATAGCCTACGTTTCGGAAAACAACTTATATATTGATAATTTAAAAACGGCCAAAACACAAACACTTACTACGGATGGGGCTTGGAATGCTATAAAAAACGGCTGGGCCGACTGGGTGTATGAAGAAGAATTTTCAAAGCCCGATTATTTTTGTTGGAGTGAAAACAGTGGTTATTTGGCCTATGTTCGGTTTGACGAATCGCAGGTGGCTACGTATCAATTGGATTTTTACCAGGGTCAATTATATCCCACAGCGTATTCATTTAAGTATCCAAAAGCGGGTATGCAAAATTCAAAAGTAAGCGTTATGGTATTTAATACAGCTTCGCAGCAAACGCAAACCATGCAAATTGGAACTGAAACGGATATTTATATACCCCGTCTCCAATTTACACCATGGAATAACCAGTTGTGTATACAGCGTTTAAACCGTTTACAAAACCAGTTGGATTATCTCTTGGCAAATCCGGAAACAGGATCATCTACAATTTTACTTAAAGAGCATTCTAATACATATATTGATATTACAGACGATTTAATTTTTTTAGGAAATTCGGGCTTTTTACGAAGCAGCGAAATTTCAGGTTATAATCATATATACCATTACAGTAAAACCGGTACACTTATACATGCCGTTACTTCGGGATCATTTGATGTCACGCGGCTTATTAATTTTGATAAGCCACAAAACACCTTGTATTTTCAGGCAGCACGACAAAATGCCACAGAGCGTGAAGTATACCGCGTGCAGCTTGATGGCAGTGGGCTAACGTGTTTAACCAATAAACCCGGCACGCACGCATTTGAATTTTTATCGGGCAACCACTATTACCTGCATACCTATTCAAATGCAAATACTCCACCAAAATACAGCCTTTACGATGCAAAGGGAACATTTATACGTGACATTGAAACCAATACTGAACTTTTAAATAAAATGAACGCACTTAAACTGGTGCCCAAAACATTTTTCACATTTAAAAATGCAAGCGGAATACCATTAAACGCCTGGATAATAAAACCCCCTGATTTTGATTCAACAAAACACTATCCGGTATATATGTATGCTTATAACGGGCCGGGTAGTAATGAATGTAATAATGCATGGGATGGTACCGATTATTTTTGGCATCAGTTTTTAGCACAACAGGGGTATATTGTGGTATGCTGTGATGGACGAGGCACACAGGCTCGCGGCCGCGACTTTAAACATGCTACGTATATGCAATTAGGTAAATATGAAAGCGATGACCAATTAGATTTTGCATCGTATTTGGCCGGTTTAAAATGGGTAGATAAATCGCGGATAGGATTTCAGGGATGGAGTTATGGCGGATTTATGGCAAGTTTAATGATTAGTAAAGGTGCCGATAAAATTAAAACAGCAATTGCCGTTGCGCCGGTTACACAGTGGGCTTTTTACGATAATGTGTATACAGAACGGTTCATGCGTCGTCCCCAAGAAAATGTAAAAGGCTATCAAGAAAATTCGCCATTACATTTTATAAAAAACATTAAGGGACACTTTTTACTTATTCACGGTAGTGCAGATGATAATGTACATATGCAAAACAGCATGGAGTTAGCTTCTGCATTGGTGCAAAACAATATACCTTTTGACTACATGGTGTACCCTAACAAAAATCATGGTATTTATGGGGGGTACACACGCTTGCACCTGTATCAAAAAATATTTGATTTTATTAAGTTAAAGCTTTGAGTTATACATTCTTAATTTACAAAAGCAGAACTCAGAGGGCCTAATTGATTTTATTAATACCGTGAAGCCTTTATAATCCTGTGGTATTTTTTATAATCCAGTATAATTAAATGTAAGTTAAACGACAAATCATTGCATAAGGTAAATCTGGCTCTTAAACTAACACGTTAAATTTATCGTGTGGATAAATGGTAATTTTCAATCATAATTTAGTTGCAAAAAATGCAAATTTTATATATAATAAAATCATTTGCTTAAATTAGGTTTGTGATTACTTTGCAACACGATTTTATAAATCTTCTTAAACTAAAGGCTAAGCCAAACGTTTCCTTTGCCGATGAAATTGCAAGAATGTTAAATATTAGTGTTGACAGTGCTTACCGCAGAATTCGTTGTGAAACCGATTTAAGCTTAAATGAAGCTAAATTATTGGCAGATTACTATAAAGTTTCATTACAAAACCTGTTTATGCCCCAGCAACGAGATTTTGGTTTTGTATACCGGGCATTTGACCGTAAAACACTTTCATTTGAACGCTATTTAACTTCAATTATTGATGATCTTAAAAGCATTCGTGATGCAGATGAAAAATCGATTATCTACTGCGCCAAAGACATTCCTATTTTTCATCACTTTCAAGTACCCGAATTGGCTGCTTTTAAAATATTTTATTGGATGAAAGAGGTATTACAGCTTTCAAAATACAAAAATACTGTGTTTTCGGAATCCCTCATTGATGATAAATTTATTGAAATGGGACAAAAAGCAAAACATTTATATGCAGCCTTACCCAGCATTGAAATTTGGACTGAAGAAACTGTTCATTCAACTTTAAAACAACTATTTTATTTTCATAAAAATCAATTAATTTCTAATACCGCGCTTACTGTTAAATTGTTTGAGGCTTTGAATAATGTAATTTCTAAAATTGCCGAACAATCAAAACAAGAATATAAAGTACTAAATCATGCCGATTCCAAAAAAGGTGGCACATACCAATTATACCTTAGTAAAATGCCAGTAAGTAATAATACCATTTTTGTAAATACAGATAATACATTTTCAACTTATATAACCCACAATACATTAAATGTGTTAATGACCTCAAACCCTGAATTTTGCCGTGAAACTCAATTTTATACATCTAACCTTATAAACAATAGCACTGTATTAAACCAAAAACATGCTACAGAGCACCATGATTTTTTCAATTTAATTTTAAAAACCATAAATCACTATAAAAATCAAATCATATGAAAACACCTATAAAACAATTACGTATTCTATTACTGTTAGCAGGTTTTTGTAATCTAGGCTTTGCTCAGGGCATTAAATATACCCGTAAAGATTCAGTAACTATTGATACTATTCAGTTTATTGTACATAACGACATGGCCCGGTATTTTTCAGGTTCCTTTTGGGCCGGAATTGAAATTCCATTAAAAAATAAAAGTTCTATTGCATTATCGGGCATTGGCACATACGGTAGTCCCGATTTTAATAGGGATCATCAATATTCTGGATGGGGAGTTGAATTTCAATACCGCAATTTTTTAGGTAAAAAAGGTAGTATTGTAAAATCACCGGTTTATTTTGCACCACATTTGATATACAGAAACTTAACTCTTACCGATTGGGAAAAA
>RFNG01000105.1 GCA_009927275.1 Sphingobacteriia bacterium
GGTAATTCTTCAGCCGGAGGTGGCGGCGTTAAGTCAACCACAATATTACTCATGTCTTGTGTTAATTCAGCCTCATTAGAACGGTTATCAATTAATTTTTTTGCCCCGGTAAGAATAATGCTAAAGGCTAAAACGCCACCTATAATATAGGTAACTGTAATATTGTACTTTTTACGCAACTCATAGGCCCCAAAAGCTTTGTTGCGGCCCGAAAACACAATATCATTGCGTTCATCAAAAGTGGCATCTTCCCAAATTTTCATGGCTGTACTCCTTTTAAATTTTCCTGAATTAAATCGTATTCGGGTTTAAGTATATCTACCACAACATATTTTCCCACCAAATTAATATTGAGTTCATCTATAACATCAACAACATTTTTATAAGTCGCCTGATCATCTGTTTTAATTAAAATTGTAGGCGCTATTTTATTGGCTTTAATTTCTTTTACCAATCGTTTGTGTGTAGTATCAGGAATTTCTTTTTTCTTAAGTCTGTCGTTTAACTTTTGAATTTCATCCTGCGCCCATTTATTTTTATCGGCTAAATACTTATGTAAACTCGAGGGTGCAAAATTTAATTCTGCAAGTTTGGTTTTAGGTCCCTTTTCATCATCCTTGGGTCTAAACTCGCCCTCGTAATAAAATATTCTATCATCCTTTGTTAACAGCATGGTTATACCGTTTTTAACCGCTGGCGGCGGCGGACTTCCCGGTGGAGGCTCTACAGGAAATGTAAGTTCCATAGATTTTGGCTTACTAAATGTAGACGTTAATACAAAAAAGGTAAGTAAAAGAAACGCCAGATCCACCATAGGAGTCATGTCAATTCGGGTAGATTGCTTTTTGGCCCGCTTCTTGCCGCCCTTGTGGCCGCCGCCACTACCGCCTTCTGCTATTTCTGCCATATTTAATTTTCGTTTGGATTAGCTTCTAATCCGGTAATTAAATTAAACTGATAAATTTTTAATTTGGTGAATACCTCCACTATATCTTGTACAAAGATGTATTTAGTTTTACTGTCACATTTAATTGCATAGCGTGGCTTTTCGGCTTTAAATTCTTGATTGGCAGATTTGGCTTTTTCTTTGGCGTCGTTATATATTTTTACGGCCTCGGCTCCTCCAAAACTAATCCAGTCACGCAATTGATTGTTAAGTGAATCTAAGGGGATGCCGTTTTGAGGCTTAAAGGTCATGCGCTTGCTTTCAGGTGTATCTATATACTTTGGTAAATCTTTCAATTCAACACCAATACTAGGTAAACCTCCAAATTTTTTAATCTGTTCCTCTGTAAAAGGTATTTTATACTTTTCGCTCATCCGTCGCAATGCTGCTGTTTTGGCGGCGGCATTACTGATTCCAAAAAAAAGTTTACCATCTTTATCAACCGTTACCATTATATGGTTATCTGGTAGTGTAATTTGCCCAATTGATGAGGGCGGATCAACCGTTACGGGCTCCGCCATACGAAAACTGGCCGTTAGCATAAAAAAGGTTACCAATAAAAAGGCCAAGTCCACCATAGGAGTCATGTCTAATGATGGGGCGCCGCCTTTGGATGGTTTTTTAGACATCGCTTCGCTTTTTTAAAATTACTTTTCGCTGGCCTGAAAATCCTGAATTATAGAAAATCCGGCTTCATCCATTGCATAGGTAATTTGATCTACCCGATTACTAAATAAATTGTAAAAAATAATTGCAAAAGCAGATGTTAAAATACCCACCAATGTATTAACCAAAGCTTCTGAAATACCTGTTGCAAGTGCTGACGTATCAGGAGCTCCTGCATTTGCCAAAGCCGCAAAAGCACGAATCATCCCCACTACTGTGCCAATTAACCCGGCCAATGTTCCTATTGATGCCATGGTTGAAATTACCACCATGTTTTTACTTAACATAGGCAGTTCCATAGATGTTGCTTCTTCTAATGCTTTTTGTATTGCATGCACTTTTGCTTCTTTATCAAGACTGCTATCAGATTTTACAAACTGGTATTTAGATAAGCCTTCATGAACAACATTAGCTAATGAGCCTTTTTGCTGGTGACAAGCGGCCAGTGCGCCTTCAAAATCTTTTTCACTGATGAGCTGTTTGATTGTATGTACAAATTTATCGGCACGCTGTTTGCCCGAAGCGCGTTGAATGGTAACAAAACGCTCAATGGCAAAAGTGATAACAGTTAGTAAAAAACCAATTAAAATAGGTACAATAAATCCGCCCTTGTACATAGTACCCAATATATTGTGGGGGTGTCCTTTATCAGGATCGCCACCTTCAAAATTAGATGCCGCACCTAAAATGCCTTTATAAATAAAAATACCAATTAAAATACAAATTAAAATGGCAAGAGCCGATATTACCAGTGGAAAGCCGCCTGATGTTTTGTTAGTTGATGCACTCATAATGATCTATAAATTTTGAATTTTTCAAAACTACTTAAAATATTATTACAAATATGCGCTTAACATAAACTTAATTTAGCTAATTTTAGTAAAATTCATATATTATGTTTACTTCCTTACAACGCGTTTTATTAGTTTTTATTGTGTGTTTTACAAGTCTTAACGCACAGGTATTATTTAACCAAGGATTTACAGCAACGTTTACGCCGGCTTCTGCGGGATGGAATGTGCAAAACCTCTCGGCCTCTCCAAATCCAACCCTAGATTGGTTTCAAGGTAACGCTGCCGCAACGTTTTCTGCCTATAACGGAAATCCTGATGACTATTTTGCAGTAAATTACAATTGCACTTCAGACCAAAATAATGCCGTAACCTTAAGCTGTTGGCTTATTACGCCTACGGTTACTCTTGTAAATGGCGCCACGCTTGAATTTTTTACACGAACTACTGCAAATCCCGCACAGTACCCCGATCGTTTAGAGGTTTACATGAGTGCTGCCGGAAACGGCACCAATGTTGGCAATGGTCCAACCACCGTAGGTACATTTTCTACCTTATTGGTGAGCGTAAATCCCAGCCTAACTACCACCGGTTATCCCGATGCTTGGACCGGATATACCGTTACCATTAGTGGTATGCCTGTAGCCACTGTTGGACGCATAGGCTTTAGATACCATGTTACCGGCGGCGGTCCTGCAGGTGCTAACAGCGATTATATCGGTTTAGATGCCGTAAAATTTACCTTACCGTGTTCTCAGCCTTCAATAAATATTAGCGCCTCCGCGCCTGGTATTTGCTCAGGAAATAGCGTAAGTTTAACGGCATCTGCCAGCGGCAGTATTGCTGTTAATTCATATACTTGGGTTGGCGGCCAAACCACCTCATCTATAGTTGTAAGCCCAACTACTACTACTATTTATACCGTTTCTGGTACCAGTACGGCGGGTTGTGTTGGCACAAAAACAGCACAGGTAACTGTAACCTTGACCCACAATTAAGCGCACAAAATCTAACTATATGTGCTGGTAGTTCTGTGACGCTTACTGCCTCTGCTCCTGCCGTTTCATATTCGTGGAGCACCGGATCAACCGCTTCTGCTGTAGCCATTACAGCAAATACCTCAACGGTTGTAACCTTAACTGCATTTGGGGGCGCGGGAAATACCTGCCCCGCCTCTGTGTCAAACTCAATTGCAACCGGTGCGTTTTTATCAATTTCGGTTAATAGCAGCAGTTCCACGGTGTGTTCAGGACGCACCGTTACGCTTACAGCCTCTGGGGCTGCAACACAATACTCATGGAGTACGGGCGCTACAAGTCCCGTTATTACTGTAACTCCAAATAGCACTACAACCTACAGTGTAGGGGGCATGTCCGGCATGTGTTTTGGAGGTAATTCTATAACCATTAACGTGCTACCCAGTCCCACATTATCGGTGGCTCAAAGCCCCAGCGCGGTGTGCTCAGGAAAAAATCTTACGGTTACTACCACAGGAGCAAACACTTATACCTATATACTTGGAGGCGGTAGCTCAACGCTAAATCCTATTGCCTTAATTGCACCATCTGTAAATTCACTTACCACCGTTCAATTTACAATTGGGGGATCGGGATCAAACGGTTGCATAAGCGCAGGTATTTATACTTTAGCCGTTAACCCCAATCCAACAATATCACTAAGTGCCAGCAGCCCAACAGTATGTGTGGGTTCAAGTGTTACGCTTTCCGCATCGGGTGCAGATACGTATCAGTGGAGCGGATCGGGCACATCAGCGGCTAATCCCTATGTTTATACGGCAAACAGTGCCGGCGTACAGCAGTTTACAGCGGTTGGAACCACCACGGCCGGATGTACCGGAACAGCTAATATTTCATTTACTGCTAACAATTGTAATTTAGTAGGTTTGGCTGCGCCAGGTTTAAGTGCCCTTCATGTGTTTCCAAATCCGTTTCAAAACGAATTGCATATAGAAGGGTCTGTGGGTTTTGTTAAGGTAACTAACATGTTAGGTCAAATACTGTTATACGAGGCCTTACATAACGGACTTACAATTAATACCGAAAACTGGTCTAAAGGCCCTTACACAATTCAGATTTTAGGCGAAACGCATGAGGTGCTGCAATCAAGCTCGGTTGTAAAACCTTAAAACGTTTCCTTGCACCTTTTAAAAGCCCTCTTAAATGAGGGCTTTTTTATTTTACTGCGTTGAGATTTGTACCTTTAAGCATGCGTGTAGAAGATTTATTAGACCGTGCATTACAACAAGAGTTTTTAACCGCCCACGAAGGTGTGTTTTTGTTTGAACAGGCTCCCACGGCGGATTTGGTTTATGCGGGCCATACTTTACGAAATATAAAAAAAGAACATAGCCCCTATGTTACCTGGCTTATTGACCGCAATGTAAATACTACTAATGTATGTGTTGCCAATTGTAAGTTTTGTAATTTTTACCGGATTCCGGGTCATGCTGAATCCTATATTACCGATATAGGCACCTATAAACGAAAAATTGAAGAAACCTTTGCCCTGGGGGGCGATCAACTGTTACTACAAGGGGGGCATCATCCCGATTTGGGACTCAGCTATTATGTTGATTTATTTAAAACACTTAAATCCCTTTACCCCAATTTAAAACTGCATGCACTGGGTCCACCCGAAATTGCACATATTACAAAACTTGAAAAAAGCACCCATACAGAAGTTTTAAAAACACTTAAAGCAGCTGGCATGGATAGTTTACCGGGGGCCGGAGCCGAAATTTTAAACGACCGCGTAAGGCGTTTAATAAGTAAAGGTAAGTGTGGTGGTAAAGAATGGCTGGATATTATGCGTGCCGCACATCAATTACACATAACAACCAGTGCCACCATGATGTTTGGACATGTTGAAACTGTATATGAGCGTTTTGAGCACCTGGTATGGCTTCGGGAGGTACAATCAGAAAAACCAACAGATGCCAAAGGATTTATTGCATTTATTCCCTGGCCATTTCAAGATGATGGCACCCTGCTTAACCGCCTAAAAGGAATACGTAACACCACCAGTGCCGATGCCTATATCCGCATGATTGCCTTAAGCCGTATAATGTTGCCAAACATAGACAATATTCAGGCCAGCTGGTTAACTGTTGGTAAAGCCACCGCACAAGCGTGTTTACATGCGGGTGCTAACGACTTTGGCAGTATCATGATTGAAGAAAATGTGGTTAGTGCTGCCGGTGCACCGCATCGCTTTACTTACAAGCAAATGCAGGACGCCATCCGTGAGGCAGGCTATATTCCACAGTTACGCACGCAACAATATGAATTTAGAACTTTACCTGAATCTATTCAAGAACAACAGATAAGCTATTAGTATGACTCAACGTATTTTACTTTTAGGCAGTGGTGAATTGGGAAAAGAACTTGTTATTGCTTTACAGCGTTTGGGCCAATATGTTATTGCGGTTGATCATTATGCAAATGCACCAGCCATGCAGGTAGCACATGCCTTTGAAGTTTGCAACATGTTAGATGGCCAAGCGTTGGATGCTGTTGTTAAAAAATACAATCCCGATATAATTGTACCCGAAATAGAAGCCATACGAACCGAACGCTTTTTTGATTACGAAGCTCAGGGCATTTTGGTTGTTCCCAGCGCCCGTGCAGCCAATATTACCATGAACCGAAAGGCTATTCGCAATTTGGCAGCCGAAACATTACAGTTAAAAACTGCTGCATACTTATATGCTGACACTATAGAGGCGTTTAAACAGGCTGTTAACCAAATAGGTTTGCCCTGCGTGGTAAAACCCTTAATGAGCAGCAGCGGTAAAGGACAAAGCGTTTTACGCGATATTTCATTAATAGAAGATGTTTGGAACTATGCCATGGAGGGTTCGCGTGGCGATTATAAAGAAGTTATTGTTGAGGCTTTTATTCCTTTTGATTTTGAAATTACATTATTAACCCTAACACAAAAGCAAGGGCCTACCTTGTGTTGTGCGCCAATTGGCCATCGCCAAGAGCGCGGCGATTATCAGGAAAGTTGGCAGCCTTGTGCCATTTCAAACGACTTGTTAAAAACAGCGGAAGCCATGGCCAAAAAAGTAACTCAAGCCCTTGGCGGAGCTGGTATATGGGGTGTTGAATTTTTTATTTGTAAAAATGAAGTATATTTTAGCGAGCTCTCACCAAGGCCGCATGATACCGGTATGGTAACTTTAGCGCACACGCAATTTTTAAATGAATTTGAATTGCATGCACGCGCTATTTTAGGTTACCCTGTGCCGGAAATTCCATTACTTCAAAATGGTGCGTCTGCCGTAATTTTAGCCCAAAAAGATGGTGGGGCCGTTTCGTTTAAAGGCATAGAAAAAGTGTTTTCAGAAACCGGTTGCGATGTGCGTGTTTTTAATAAGCCATTTACAAGACCTTACAGACGCATGGGCGTTGTTTTATGCTCGGGTAATGCGCCCGTAACGGAACTTACTGAACAAGCTAAACGTCTGGCCAGTGATATACGGTTAGAATATCAATAGCGCATTCTCGTATATCGGGGCTTTAATTAAATTATTAGTGTGATGACTTTAAGTTCTAGTCTGCTTCGGAGATGCTACATCACGGTTGCCTTCTGCTATTTAGGTTAAAAACGCAATGCAAAAAACACTTTTATATTTGTTTTTGACCTTATTTACTTTTAAAATCCGTTTAAATTAACTTGCAAACCTTTTAAATATAACCGCAGCATTATGACCTCCAAAACCAAAGGTATTGCTAATAGCTATATTTACTGTACGGTTTTGCGCCACATTCAGGGTTAAATTTAAACGTGCGTCTATTTCGGGATCAGGTGTAACATGATTAATAGTGGGTGGTACTTTTCCGTCTCGTATAGCTAAAACCGATGCTATGGCTTCTACCGAACCGGCAGCACCCAATAAGTGACCCGTCATACTTTTAGTGGAGCTAATATTCATTGCATAGGCATGTTCACCAAAAATCTGGGTAATGGCTTTTAACTCGGCGGTATCGCCAAGGGGTGTACTAGTACCATGCGTATTAATATAATCTACCATATCGGGCGAAATGGCAGCATCTTTTAATGCGCGCTCCATTACCAATCGAGCCCCTAAGCCTTCAGGATGGGGAGCTGTAATATGGTGTGCGTCTGCACTCATACCGCCGCCAATAAGTTCTGCATAAATTTTAGCGCCGCGCTTTAACGCATGCTCTAAATCTTCTAAAATCAGTGCGCCCGAACCCTCGCCAAGTACAAAACCATCACGGTCTTTATCATACGGACGGGATGCCGCCTGCGGATTTTCATTTCGGGTACTCATAGCCTGGCAGGCATTAAAGCCCCCCATACCACATTCATTAATAGCAGCTTCGCTGCCTCCGGTAACAATTGCATTTGCTTTGCCAAGTCGGATGTAATTAAATGCATCAATAATAGCATGCGTAGAAGATGCACAGGCAGAAACGGTTGTAAAATTTGGCCCCCTAAAACCAAAGCGCATCGAAATATGTCCGCAACATATATCTGAAATCATTTTAGGAATAAAAAAAGGATTAAAGCGTGGTGTGCCGTCACCTTTTGCAAAATTAAAGGCTTCGTTTTGAAAGGTATCAAGCCCGCCAATGCCACTGCCCCAAATAACGCCTATTTCATTTTTATCTACGTTGGCCTCTAATAGCCCACTATCCGCAACGGCTTCAACACTTGATGCAATGCCATACCAAGTGTAAGCATCCAGCTTACGGGCTTCTTTTTTATCAAAATACTGATCGGGATTAAATCCTTTAACCTCACAAGCAAAACGGGTTTTAAATTTGGAGGCGTCAAATCGTTTTATAATATCGGCGCCGCTTTGCCCCTGCAATAGATTATTCCAAAAGACGTCAACAGAATTTCCCAGAGGTGTAACGGCACCCAAACCGGTGACTACTACACGCTTAAGTTGCATGAAAAATTATTTTGCGTTATCCTGAATGTAGCTGATGGCATCGCCCACCGTAGTAATTTTTTCGGCAGCTTCATCTGGAATTGAAATGTTAAATTCTTTTTCAAATTCCATAATCAGTTCTACCGTATCTAGGGAGTCGGCACCTAAGTCGCCTGTAAAACTTGAACTTTCATTAACTTCAGCGGCATCAATGCCTAATTTGTCAACGATGATGGACTTTACTTTGCTAGCAATTTCTGACATGAGTAAATTATTTAATGGGCAAAAATAATAAAAAAGCAAACACGGGCGAATTATTTTGTATTTGCCTGAAAATCAAACCAAAAGTTTAAAATGGTAGATTCCAATATGGTTTTTTGCAATTTTAATTTAACTACTGTATATTTGCATCCGTAAATATAAACTTTGATTGAGGGGGCTTCGGTCCCCTCAATCATTTGATAACGATGCTACAAACTGAATTAATACGCACTTGGGCTGGGGATTTTTTAAATGCTAAAAACCAGTTTATCACCGAACTTAAAATCGGCTCCGATGCGCATATCCAAATTTGTATTGACGGCGTACAGGCCATTACGCTAGCCGACTGCATACAGCTTAGCCGTTACCTGGAATCGCATCTGGATCGGGATCAGTACGATTTTAGACTCGATGTTAGTTCGCCCGGTGCTACGTCGCCACTTACAGATCAACGCCAATATGCCAAACATGTGGGCCGCACATTGCATGTTACGCTAGATGACGGCCGTTTGGTGTGCGGTAATTTAAGTACCTGCTCTGATACTGAAATTACTTTAACGTATTCTGTGCGTGAACCTAAACCGGTTGGCAAGGGTAATCATACGGTTCATAAATCGGCTACTATACCCTTTTCACAAATTCGTAACGCTGTTGTTCAATTGCCATTTCAATAATTAATATAAAAACCATGGAAACCTCAAACCTGATAGAATCGTTCTCAGAATTTAAAGATGTAAAAAACATTAATAAGGCTACCCTTATGAGTATCATTGAAGATACCTTTCGTAGTGTGCTTATTAAACGTTTCGGATCTGACGAAAATTTTGACATCATTGTAAATCCCGACAAAGGCGACGTTGAAATTTATAAAAACCGCACTGTTGTTGATGATGAGTTTGCAGAAGACTCTTTCGATTATAATGAAAACATGCACATTAGTTTAACACAAGCTCAAAAAATTGATGCCGACTTTGATATTGGTGAAGAGGTTTCTGAAAAAGTAAAGCTTGAAGATTTTGGACGCCGTGCGGTATTGTCATTACGGCAAAACCTGGCGCAACGCATTTTAGAGCTTGAAAAAGCTGAAATCTTTAATAAGTACAAAGAAAAAGTGGGTGATGTTATTACCGCCGAAGTATACCAAGTTTGGAAAAAAGAAATATTATTGGTGGATGATGATGGCAATGAACTGATTTTACCAAAAACCGAGCAAATTCCTTCTGACTTTTTCAAAAAGGGCGATGCTGTAAAATCTGTTATTACCCAAGTTGAAATGCGTGGTGGTGCGCCCCTTATAACAGTATCGCGCACATCCCCTGTATTTTTAGAACGCCTGTTTGAAAACGAAGTGCCCGAAATTTTTGACGGCTTAATTACCATTAAAAAAATTGTACGTGAACCCGGAGAGCGGGCTAAAGTTGCTGTTGAAAGTTATGATGACCGCATTGACCCTGTTGGGGCCTGTGTGGGGATGAAAGGTTCGCGTATACACGGTATTGTACGTGAACTTAAAAATGAAAATATAGACGTTATTAATTTTACTAGCAATCAGTCTTTACTAATACAACGCGCATTAAGCCCTGCAAAAATTACAACCATCAAACTGGATGAAGATCAAAAACGCGCCGAAGTATTTTTAAAACCCGATCAAATCAGTTTAGCCATTGGTAAAGGTGGTTATAATATTAAATTAGCCGGACGCTTAACCGGATTTGAAATTGACGTTTACCGCGACTCTGAAATGGGCGCCGAAACGGAGGATGTAGATTTAGAAGAATTTGCAGATGAAATTGACAGCGAAATTTTAGATGCTTTAAAATCTATTGGTTGTGATACCGCCAAGTCGGTATTAGAAATGGATCGTGAAGACCTTTTAAAACGCGCTAATCTTACCGAAGAAGTTGTTGAAGAGGTTATTTCCATTTTAAAATCTGAATTTGAAAATTAATGTGGTAAAAACCCGTGAACTTAGTTACATTTAACCCTTAGAAACGATATGTCAGAAGGTTCCAAAATGCTCAGGCTTAGCAAGGTTGCCAAGGAGTTTAATTTATCACTTGCCAAAATTGTTGAATTTTTGGGCCAAAACGGACATGCCGTAGAAGTAAATCCCAATGCTAAAATTGGAGAAGATGCTTATATTTTATTATCCAATGCGTTTTCAGGCGATAAAAATGCCAAAGCAGCGGCAGATACTTTAGGTATTCAGCATCAAAAAAATAAGCTGGAAATGGCCCAGCCACAGGAAGCCGAAAAGCCTAAAAAAGCTGCTCCAAAACCTGCTGAAGAGCTGATTAAAACCAGTGTTACTACCCTTGAGGCTCCCAAAGTATTAGGTAAACTAGAACTTGAAAAAAAGCCTAAAAAAGCAACTGCCGAAAGCAAAGCCGAGGCAGCGCCCGTGCCCCCTGCAGAAACGCCGGCTCCTGAAGTGGCACCTGCGCCCAGCGCTCCGGTAGAACAGTTTATTGAAACAAAATACGAAAAACTAGAGGGTCCTAAAATTTTGGGTAAAATGGATTTGCCCGTTGTTAAGCCCCCGTCTTCCTCTTCGGCGCTTTCTGAAGCAGATAAAAAGAAACGTAAACGCATTCGCAAGGGTGGTTTAACCGCCGAAGAAATTAGTAAAGTGGCGCGTGAACAAACCGATATTGCCAAAGAAAAAGCACGTGTAAAATACGGCGATACCCGGCCTAAACGCCCCGGCACTGCACCTGGAAAGCCGCGCCATGAATTAACGGAAGAAGAAATTCAAAATCAAATTAAAGAAACCCTGGCGCGTTTAAGTGAAAAGGGCAATAAATCTAAGTCTTCTAAATACCGGCGTGAAAAGCGCGATGAAATTCGTGACCGCATGGCAGAAGCCGCCGAGCAGCGTGCGGTAGATAAACAAACTTTAGTGGTGGCAGAATTTGTTAGTGCCAACCAATTGGCGCAAATGATGAACGTGCCCGTTACCAAAGTTATATCAACCTGTATGGCCTTGGGCCTCTTTGTGTCTATTAACCAAAGATTAGATGCCGAAACCATTACCATAGTTGCCGAAGAATTTGGCTATAAAGTAAGTTTTGGTTCTGCCGAAGATGTAGAAACCATTCGTGAAGATCAGGATAGCCCCGAAGCCTTAAAACCACGACCACCCATTGTTACTGTAATGGGACATGTGGATCACGGAAAAACATCATTACTTGATTTTATTCGCAGCGCCAATGTAGTGGCGGGTGAGGCGGGCGGTATAACCCAGCACATTGGAGCCTATAACGTAGTTTTACCAACCGGGCGCAGTATTACCTTTTTAGATACACCCGGCCATGAAGCCTTTACAGCTATGCGCGCGCGCGGAGCTAAGCTAACCGATATTGCCATAATAGTAGTGGCCGCCGATGACAGCATCATGCCACAAACCAAAGAGGCTATTAACCATGCCCAAGCAGCCGGCGTACCAATGATTTTTGCCATTAACAAAATTGATAAGCCCGGTGCCAACGGCGATAAAATTCGTGAAGGCCTTTCGCAAATGAATATTTTAGTTGAAGAATGGGGTGGTAAATTTCAATGCCAGGAAGTATCTGCCAAAACCGGTAAAAACATGGATCTGCTTTTAGAAAAAGTATTGCTAGAAGCCGACATGATGGATTTAAAAGCCAATCCCGAACGCCGTGCCACAGGAAGTGTTATTGAAGCCAGTATGGAAGAAGGTCGTGGTTACGTATCTACCATTATGGTACAAAGTGGTACCCTTAAAATTGGCGATATCATATTAGCCGGACCTTACAGCGGACGTGTACGCGCCATGTTTAACGAGCGTGGTACAAAAGTTGATGAAGCGGGCCCGTCACATCCTGTTAAAGTGTTGGGTTTAAGCGGCGCCCCACAGGCCGGCGATAAGTTTAACGTTATGGAAGATGAGCGCGAAGCGCGTGATATTGCCAACAAACGCTTGCAATTGCAGCGCGAACAAGGTATTCGTACCCATAAACACATTACCCTGGATGAAATTGGCCGACGACTTGCCATTGGTGATTTTAAAGAACTCAATATCATTATTAAAGGGGATGTAGACGGCTCTATTGAAGCGCTTGCCGACTCGCTGTTAAAATTATCTACCGAAAAAATAGCCGTAAGCATTATTCATAAATCGGTTGGTGCCATTAGTGAAAGTGATGTGCTATTAGCTTCGGCTTCCAATGCTATAATTGTGGGCTTTCAGGTACGGCCTACCACTTCAGCTCGTAAATTGGCCGAAACCGAAGAAATTGACATTCGCCTCTACTCTATCATATACAATGCCATAGAAGAAGTTAAAGCAGCCATGGAAGGTATGCTGGCGCCAGAGTTTCAAGAAAAAATTGTATGCAATATTGAAGTGCGCGATGTGTTTAAAATAACCAAAGTGGGTACCGTTGCCGGCTGTTATGTGCTTGATGGAAAAGTAAACCGTAATACCAAAGTACGTGTAATTAGAAATGGTATTGTACAACACACCGGTGCACTGGGTTCATTAAAACGCTTTAAGGATGACGTTAAAGAAGTTGCCAGCGGCTACGAATGCGGATTAAATATTGATGGCTATAACGATGTTGAAGTGGGAGATATAATTGAAGGCTACGACATGGTTGAGGTTAAAGCCAAACTATAAATTATTTTACATACACCTGTTTTTAAACCTTTTAAGGACTTAAGGGTGTTTTCATGCCAGTATTTTTAATAAAATATGTTATGAAATCTTTATGTAAAATTGGTTACAATATGTTATGCGCGTATTTGAAACCTAAACTAACTGTTTTTTTATGTTTGGTGCTTCCATTTTTAAATGCCCAAAAAATAAGTTCCACGCAGGATCGTATTATTCGTAAAACCATTCAAAATCAATTTGGAGAACACGAAAGTTTAAAAACAAACTTACAAGATTATTACAATTCTGTAGTTGTATGCGGGGCTGATACATTATATAATCCAAACGGATATTTTTATGTATTTAAACTTGTTGGCGATAGCTGTATTCGACTTGATAAAAGTGTGTTTCATGGTTTTAATTTTGGTCGTTTTTTATTTGCGTATAACAATGAATTGTATGCGCTTGGTGGCTATGGAGGTTTTAAAGCCAATAACTATTTATTAAAATTTAATTTTAATACTGCAGAATGGGTATATGTACATACGATTGGTTTTAATAAACCTGAAAATATATGTGGAAGTGCATTTGTTCAAAACCATACTCTTTTTTCTTTTGGTAATATTATTCCTGGCAACGGTGTTATAGCTGATAAATACGATACAACTGTTTACAGATTAAGTTTAGATGAATTTACGTGGCACAAACTAGATTATAAAATTAATTATGTTTCAAATGCTAGACGCTTTATTAAAACATTAAAATATATGGTATGGATTAAAGATTTACAAACTGTAATTTTTAACACTGTTGATTTAAAGTTTGTTATCATAGCCAATGAGTTATACAATATTAAACCTGAGATGGAGCTATTATATCCGCTGTCAAACACATCCATTAAACTTAAACTCATACAAAATACTTTGTCAACTAATCCCATACTTCTAGTATTTAATATTGATTCTATTTGGAAGTGTAATAATAAATTTGAATTTGCATCAGACGATAAGGCTACAAAAGCTATTACATTTAATTGGTGGTTTATTACTCCTATTATATTGATTATACTCCTTTTACTACTAGGTAAAAAATATAAGGGTAATTCTAATAAAAGTAGGCACGTCTCATCGGATGATAATCAAATAGATGATTTAAATAATGATATTATTAAGTCCTTATTTGAACAAAATAAAGATGTTTTAAGTATTGATGAACTTGATGCGGTTTTAAAAATTAATCACTTAAGCTTTGATAGTAAAAAGCTAAAACGACATCGCTTAATTAAAGAAATAAATAACGCATCTCCTGGTTTGATTACCAGAATTAGATCTGATGAAGATCAAAGACAATTTAAGTATAAAATAAAGGTTAGTTAGGTTTCTAATTTATCGTGAAACTATTTAAC
>RFNG01000113.1 GCA_009927275.1 Sphingobacteriia bacterium
CAATTGTACGGCTAAAAATATGAAAATTCAAATCTCACTCTCAGCCAATATCTATAACCAAGATGACTTGTCAAAATTCTTGAATCATTTTAAGACAAGACCAAATGTAGACAAATGGTTGACTTCCACTCTAAAGACTCATCTTTTGAATACAAAAAAGTACCATATTATAATAAAATCACTCCCACCAGGTGCTCCAGTTTGGGCAACTGATGCCATAAGCAAAAAAGAGCTTTATAAATTTGTACCTACAGATGAATTGATTCAACAGTTGGAACACGCAATTGGTTGGTTAAAGACTCTACCTGAAACCAAAGTATTAAATGTTTCAGTAGAAGAAGCAATTAGGCAAGGCGACATTTTTATTGAAAGTGAAAACAAAAAGGTTTCTTTGAGTGAAGGAGAAATTAGTGTACTGCACCAGTACAAAAATGGCTATCAAATTGTTTCTTGTTTGGATGCGCAAGCTCTTAAACGAGAAGGTAAAATAATGCAACATTGTGTTGGTAACGAAGAGCAAAACTATATTCAACGCGTAGGTGCAAAAACTTTACAAATTTGGAGTTTGAGAGATTCCAAAAACAACCCGCACTGTACAATTGAATACGATACAAAAGAAAAAAGAGTAGTTCAAATTAAAGGAAAACAAAATCTAGGTGTGGTATCAAAGTACCAGCACTATGTAATAGAATGGCTAAAAAAAGCAGATCAAGACAATTTAATTGAAGAATTTAACCTCAACGAATTGCGCTATATTGGAATCTTGGCACAAGACGACATTTGGTACGATATTAATCGTCTACCAAAAAACTTTAATATAAAAGGCAATTTACGTGTAACCTCTTCAATGACTCTTCCTGTAGGTCTTAATGTTAGGGATTCTTTGTATTTGAACAAAGACGTAGTAAAATTGCCATCTAAATTGACAGTGGGTGTTGATTTGGATGCGTCTGAATCAAAGATTGAATTGTTACCAGAAGACCTAAAAGTAGGTAGAATTTTGAACTTGAGTGATAGTAGGATTAGAAGGTTACCAGAAGACTTTGAGGTTGGAGACAAACTAATCTTGTCCGACTGTCACAATCTTACTGAACTACCAAACAATCTTACAGTTGGTGGTGCTCTAATTGCAGATGATTGTATTAACTTGGCAAAGATTGGGGAATCATCCAACATTGATGGTAGTATAAACTTTAAAAACTGTTCAAAACTGGTAAACTTGCCGCAAACCCTCAGAGTGGGTAATCACCTTTTGTTGGTTGGATGTTCTTCTTTATTATCAATACCTGATAATTATAAAATACCTGGATGTCTTTACGTATCAAATTGTACATCACTTCGGTCCATTGGAAAAAATGTGGTAATTGGCAGTGTTTGCGACCTACACAACGCCGATTCTCTACAGGAGTTACCTTCCAATATAATAGTCAATGGTGGATTTGTGTTACCTGATGGTAGTCGCGCTTCTTCAGTCCCAGAAGCCAAATCTTGGTTTCACCAAAAATAAATAGATGGCGCAGCAAAATTACGCCAATTACATGGAGAT
>RFNG01000110.1 GCA_009927275.1 Sphingobacteriia bacterium
TGCTGATCCATAAGGGCTATTCCTGCTTCCAAACTATGGGGTTTATAGTCTAAATCGTTGCGTGCTTTATCAATAATAAATCCCGTTATAGGAGGCCGTTTTGCAGGCTGGTTTAGGCTTGTACTGTTGGTGCGCTCAATCAGTTGTGAATTTAATTTATAATAGCGGGCAATTTTGCAGGCTAATTCATAAATATTTAAAAATGCATCTCCTGAAATATTATAAATACCCAATGCGCGCCGTTCGGCAATGCGAATACAGCCGTCTGCAAGATCCTCAGCTAATGTTGGTGTTCTGTATTGATCGTCAACCACCTTAATAGTTTTACCTTGTTCTAGAGATTGTTTTACCCACAATACAATATTACTGCGGCTCATTTGATCAACAACACCATAAACCAAAACGGTGCGTGCAATAGACCATTGTATATCAGATTGCATTACCAGATTTTCTGCCTCTAATTTTGTTCGGGCGTAATGACTCAAAGGATTTGGAGTGGCATTTTCATCTAATGGTCCATGAGTGCCATCAAATATAAAATCAGTACTTAAATGTATTAAATGCGGATTATAGGAAGTGTTACCCGCTTTTAATTCTTTAAGGGCATCTATTAAAAACCCAACGGCATGTGTATTTAAAAGCGTGGCTTGTTCCCTTTCGGTTTCACAGGCATCCACATTAGTCATGGCAGCCGTATGAATTACAACATCGGGCATATATTTTGTAAAAATCCGTTTTATAGCTGATGCATCTGTTATATCCAGGCTTTCAAATTGGTATCCCTCTTGTTTTTGTAAACGGTTTATTCCTTTGGCAGTTGCAATACATTTAAAACGCTCATTAATACTAAGTGCTTTTACAAGTTTTTGACCCAGTAATCCGTTACTTCCGGTTATTAATATAGTTTTTGTATGCACTAGTGTTTTGCTTTTAAAAATGTTTTGGCAATAGTTTCTAATTGCTTGTACCAAGCCTGACCAAACTTACGAATTAGAGGTTTTTTTAAAAATTTAAATACTGGTACACCTAATTGTTTACCGTTTTTACATGCAGGGGCACACACCGACCAGCGACTGTATTTAACCAGTTCTAAATTTTTTGTTGAGCTTATACGGATGGGGTATAAATGGCAGCTAATAGGTTTTATCCAATCCACGTGGCCATCTTCATAGGCTTTTTCAATAGCACATTTTGCTGTTTGATCCGATTCAAAATAAACATAGGCACACTCCTTTTCGGGACCAACCAGGGGGGTTGTTAAATCACCATCGCTGTCGTATACGGCATAGCCTTGTTTTTTTACGGCTTCTAGTCCCAAAGCAGTCATATAGTGTTTAAATTTTGGAAAATGCTTACGAAGCAACTCAGCCTCATCGGTTTCAAGTGGTGCACCGCTGGCTCCTGCAACACAACAAGCACCTTTACAGGCATTTAAATTGCAAACAAATTCTGTTTTTAATAACTCTTCGCTTACTCGGGTATTATTTATTACCAGCACACTACAAAAATAAGCATTTCAAGTGTTTTTTAATTTTTAAAAAATAACGAAATACTCAATTTAAAGGAAAATTGATAATATCATTATTACATTTGTACAATGTCGCAAACGGAAAACCGAGTTTCCCAAAGTGTATTGCAAACCATTGATCTCGAAGCTTTAATACCGGAACCACCTGAATGGTTTTATTTTGATATTGTTTCCTTACTTGATCAGGGTTTGGTTTTAAGGGAAGCTGATTTTAGAGCTGCGGTTTTAAATTTGGATTGTAATATATTTAAAAAGAAAGGCGTTGTATTATTTTGTTCAAGCGACGCTATTATTCCCTCTTGGTCGTATTTGCTATTAATATGTGCCATTCAACCTTTTGCAGATGTGGTTATGCTGCAATCGCAATCAGATCCGCAGGAACAGTATTATTTACAAAAGGTTTATGAACTTGATTTAACACCGTATATACAATCTAAAGTTGTACTAAAAGGCTGCTCAAAGCGAAATATTCCGGCATCGGCTTTTGCCGCATTAATTTCCAGATTGCGACCAGTGGTATTTAGTTTGTTTTATGGTGAGCCCTGCAGCACCGTGCCGTTATATAAACAAAAACGCTCATGAAACTGTGTTTAAGTATGTATTTATTAATGCATCTATTAAACCAACAATTGCCCCTACCTATTCAAAACTTGCAAACGGAATTTTGCACCAGATCATGTGCTGGCCAAAGCAGGGTTTATGTTTATAAAGTTAAAAAGGCCTATTATTATGTATTACATCCGGGATATTGTAAGTCTGATATTTTAGAAGAAGTATATAATGCCAAAGGGAAGCTTTTGGGTACGCTAGGCGGAATTACCGGAAATTACAAAATACACAATTTAGATTTTTCAAAACTCACATTTTGCGATTCTGTTTTATGGTGTACACCTCAAATTAAAAACAAAAAATAAAGCTGTCAAATGATTAAAACACTGTTGCTACTCGCTTTAATAATACCCATATGTCTACAATCACAAATTAAAAAAAAGGTATTGTTTATAGGAAACAGCTATACATACGTAAATTCTTTACCGCAATTAATTTATGATTTAGCCATTACAAAACAAGACACATTGGTATTTGATCAATTGGTTACGGGGGGCTTTACCTTTAATAACCATTGTGCCAATCCACAAACCTGGCAGAAAATACGTTCTGTAAAATGGGATTATGTTGTGTTGCAAGCGCAAAGCCAGGAACCTTCTTTTTCACCGGCTCAAGTTGCATCCAATACGTTTCCATACGCCAAACAATTATGTGACTCTGTTAAGGCGGCACACCCCTGTAGTAAAATTTTATTTTTTATGACCTGGGGTCGAAAAAATGGCGATGCATTTAATTGCAATGCCTATCCTCCAGTTTGTACGTATGCCGGCATGCAGGCGCGTTTACGACAAAGCTACATGATGTTTAAAGATAGCTTAAAAGCACATTGTGCACCCGTTGGCGTTGCATGGAAAACCTGCCGTATTCAAAATCCGGGAATCGAATTATATCAGCCTGATGAAAGCCATCCCAGTATGCAAGGATCCTATCTTGCTGCCTGTGTATTTTACACCAGTATATTTAATAAAACCTCACAGGGCTCAACCTTTTTAGCCGGATTAAATGTTTCTGATGTTAATATATTGCAGGGTTTGGCAAGTAAAACCGTTTTGGATAGTACCGATTTATGGACGACGGTAAACGATATTCCATTACCCATATTAAGCGCTTCGCATAATACCGTTTGTACAGGTCAAAATTTTACAATTCAGGCAAGCGGGGCCTATACGTATACCTGGAATACGGGTATAACTTCAGCATCCATAGTAAGTGCGTCCACCATGCCAGCTAACCTGATATTCACCCTTACGGCTGCCTCGGCAACGGGATGTAAAGTAACTAATACAATTTCCATTCAAGTATTTAATTGTACAACCTTAAATACGTTAGAAGCATCTTTGGTAAATGAAATACAAATTGAATTACAATACGGCAATATTAAATTAACAAGTCAAAAAGAAACTTTAGTACAATGTATTTCATACTTAGGCCAGCATTTAAAAACGATTCATTTAAATCCAAGTAATCAGTTTCAAGTATATCTTAATGATTTAAAACCAGGTATTTATTACTTTAAAACACCTCATCAAATACTAACATATAGTATTAAAGATTAATGTATATTGAAACTTCTATGTAAAACCTAGTAATAGATTTAAATTGTATGAACACAAAACTTTTATTTTTTTATGTATTTGCATTTGCAACCTTGTTGCATGCCCAAAAACCATCTGAATTAAAAACAGCACGCATTAAAACATTATTAGAATTAACAGGTTCGGGTAATTTGGGGGTACAGGTTGCCCAAAACATGATTGCGCTGTATCAAAAAACCTACACAAAAGTAGAGCCTCAATTTTGGGAGGATTTTGCAAAAGAAATTAAAGCGGAGGATCTAGTTAATCTTATAATTCCCATATATGACGCACACTATACAATTGAAGATATTAATGCAATGATTGATTTTTATCAAACCCCGGTTGGAAAAAAAATGATTCAAAACATGCCTCAAATTTCGCAAGAATCCATGCAGGCAGGACAAGTTTGGGGTAAAGAAATAGGCGAAAAGGTTATGCGAAAATTAAAACAAAAAGGGTACTATTAATTCAATTATAATATTACGGAAGCCTTATTTATGTTTCAGATGCAATTTTTAAAAGCGCTTTAATCAACACATCTAATTCTTCAAAACTTGTGTATACATTCGGGGTAATGCGACAGCCCTGCACGCCTTTGCCTTCAATTGCAACGGTGTAAATGGAGTGCGTTTTAAATAATATTTCAGCTAATTCACTGGGACGCATGCCTTCAATACCAACATTGGCAATGGCGCAACTGCGTTCTGCGGCTTCAGGTGTTTGTAAAATAATTCGTGATTTGCCCCGAATCTGATCGGTCCAATACCGTTGCAATTCACGCAGTCGATTTTGTTTTCGTTGTGCGCCAATTGTTTTATAATACAAAAGGGCGTCGGGTAATGTTAAATCAACATGTACCGGTATGGTACCAGTATGATTAAGTCGCGCAATTTGCCAATCTGGTAAAGGTGCTTCAGCAAATAAAGGCCATAGTTTTGAAATGTGTTGTTTATTTACATAAAGCAAACCTGCTCCCAAGGGATTGCTAAGCCATTTATGTAAACTGCATCCAAAATAATCGCAGTTTAAATCCATAATTTTAAAGTCCAAATGCGCCATACTGTGGGCGCCATCCACCATTACTTCCACGCCATAGGTATGCGCCATATCGCAGAGCTTGCGTATTGGTATAATCTGACCTGTTATATTTATGATATGACAGGCCATTATAAGTTTTGTTTTTGAGCTTATTGCACTTTTATAAATATCAATTATGTCGCTGTCGGATTGAGGATATTTGGGCAATTGAATGGTTTTTACCACAATACCGTAGCGTTTTACCATTTGTTGAAACATATCCAGCATGGCGCCATAATCTTGTTCAGCTACAATAGCTTCATCTCCAAATTGCCATGGATATCCAGATATAATTAAATCGAGTGATTCGGTCGTATTTCGTGTAATAATAAGTTCTTCTGCATTGCACCCTGCCGTTTCAGCAAGTTGCGACGCGATTTGAGATTTATTTTTAAACTGCTCATTTCGCATGTAAAAGGCACCTAATTGATTTACATATTTTACATGATTGATGTACGACTGTAAAATGGGTTTTGGTTGAATACAGTAATACCCATTTTCCAGATTAATCCACTTTTTGGGGAGTTCGTAATCGTCTCGAATCATTTTCCAAAACTGATTATCACTACAATCGTTTAATTTATTTATATGATCACTAAAACTAAATGAATCGTAATTTGTATCCGGAAATAAAACCGCACCACTTAAGCCGAAAGCAGAAGTTTTTATAAAATCTCGGGTAGTCATTTTGATTTTGGATTTAAATGTTCAGTACTTAAAAATAGCAAATCCGTAAAAAGAATTTTAGGATTAGCATGACGTTCGACATAATATAAATGTGTGCTAAAAAGTTCTGCTAATGGCTCACAATTTTTTACATTTATAAAAGCAGCAAATTTTTCTAAAAACGCTAGTTCTTCTTTTGAATGCGGAGATAAAGCCTTATAATGTT
Organism: Sphingobacteriia bacterium; assembly: GCA_009927275.1. Classification (GTDB taxonomy): domain Bacteria; phylum Bacteroidota; class Bacteroidia; order B-17B0; family Aurantibacillaceae; genus Aurantibacillus. The sequence continues at coordinate 5,684 of RFNG01000110.1, forward strand.
CGCGGAATAATAATGCCTGCCGAAAAATATGTAAGCCATACATTAAAAACCGTTTTTGATACGACCGGCCTTTTTGAACAATAGCTTCTATGCGTGTAAATGCAAGCTGTGCATTAAATCGAAATGCCTGCCGCATAAAATGTTGAAAATCATCTAGCAGTTCATTCTTAAAATCGTCCGCTTTACTTAATTGCAGGGCTAGCCCCAAATTCCCATGACTTAACTGCATGCCCTGTTGCGTTAATGCATTACAGTAAGGCAGTGCTGGATTTTGCATATCCTGTTCAGATACGCCCATACAATTCCAGGTTTGAAGTCGTGATACAATGGTAGGTAACAGCTCATCTGGGGATCCGCTTGCTAAAATAAAATAGGTGTGTTGCGGAGGTTCTTCTAAAATCTTTAATAGTTTGTTTGAGGTTTCAGTATTCATTAAAGCGGGCTGCCAAACAACTACAATTTTAGCTCGCCCCTCATAGCTGGTTAAACTTAGGTTGTGTAATACGGTATGAGCTTCATCTACAGGAATTACAGGTTGTTTTTGTTCGCCATCAATACATGCCAGCCAATCATCGAGTAAAAGGTATGGATTTTTTTTATATTCATTTCTAAATGCAGCGCGTAAGTCATTGCTCTGTCGAACGTCTTTGCTTTTTATAATGGGAAATACTAAATGCAAATCGGGATGAGACCAGGTTGCTGCCTGCAAGCAACTTGAACAGGTTTCACAACCACCTTGTTCAACTATTGGATTTTGACATAAAATATGCTGGGCAAGAGCATGTGCTAAAGGTAAAGCGCCAATACCGTCATCACCACTTAAAAAAATAGCATGGGGTAAATGCTTATGTTGTACTTGTACACGTAAGCGTTTTTTTAGTTCATACTGACCTGCAGTTAATGTATAATTCATGATTTGGAATTGATGCTGTTCATGGCACGTTCAAGGCCAATAAAAATGGCATCCAGTATGCCTACTGCTGCTTTGTCAATTAAGGGATCAAGGGCTTTTGATTCAGCGGCTGACCATTTACCTAAAACGTAATCCACTTGTTTACCTTTTGTATATTCAGCGCCAATGCCAAATCGCAATCGAGGATAATGTGTGGTATTTAAGCAGTGTTGAATATGCTGTAAACCATTATGCCCTCCATCGCTTCCTTTAGGTCCCATGCGCAAGGTTCCAAAGGGTAATGCCAGTTCATCAACTGCAACCAGTACATTACTAAGTTCCACTCGTTCTTTTTGCATCCAATACTGTACTGCAGTACCGCTAAGATTCATATAGGTTGAGGGCTTTAAAATAAATACAGTGCGTCCTTTATACAAACCTTTAGCTAACCATCCGTGTTTGGCTACAGTATAGCTAACATGGAGCTTTTTGCAAATAGCATCGGCAATTAAAAAACCAATATTATGACGCGTTTGTTCGTATTCATCTCCAGGATTTCCAAGACCAACAATTAAGTGGCGGTTCATGTGTTTAATTTAAATTGAGGTGCCTGGCCGGTTTTAATATTAAATCGAATGCAATTCCAGTAGTCTTTGCCATAGCCAACTAAAATTTCTTCACCAGCTTTGATATCCCGCTTGGACACTATGTAACAACGCACGCCATAAATAATATACTCACAATTATTTTTAAGACTTGCAACTTTTGATAAGCCATTGGCATCGTTGGCATAACGGGCTTTATATTGGGGAGTAGCATAGGCATCTATGCACCGGTTGCGATGGACAAATAATAAGTATCCGTCTTTATGTTCTTTTACGCGTTGACGGTAGGCTTTCCAGCGTATAATTTCACCCCTGTATTCAATAACTTTACTGCCTTTTGAAATAGGCTTTGTAGTAAATAAGCCTTTTCCAGATCCTGGTAGTTTTGAGCGTTTAATAATTAAGGCCATACTTAAAAATACTAATTCATAGTGAAGCTATGTGAAAAAAGAATAAAAAAATAATCAACGAGAATTTAAAAATGCCTCGCTTCCAAATTCGGCCCACGCTGAATTTGTAAACGACCTCAGTGTACCATCTTGTATGGTAAAAATACGGTCAGCATTTTGCGATAATTGTTCTAAATCGTGTGTGCTGTATAAAACACCAATTTTAAATTCTTGCGTTAAATTATGCATTAATTTGTGAAAATCACGTCTGGCAAATACATCAAGGTACAAGGTGGGTTCATCCAATACTATAAAACGGCTTTCTTGTAAGCATGTTCGGGCAATTAAAGCCTTTTGATTCCATCCATCGCTTAATTTAGATAAGGGGGTATTAAGCATTGGTAACAGTTTAAATGCATCTAAAACCATATCGTGTTTGGCTTGTAACCAGGTGGTTTTTGGTTTTGAATAGGGATACATATAAATCAAGTCCATTACAGTTAACTCAAATCCTGGTGGAGCAAGGGCTTTAAAATAAGAAACCATACCTGCTCGTTCAAAGGGCGAATACGTATGTATGGGTTGAGAATTGTAATAAACGGATCCTTTAAGAGCTGGTAATATTCCACATAGGGTTTTTAAAAAAGTTGATTTTCCACTACCATTTTTTCCAACTAACGCAATACGCTCACCTGGTGTAAATTCTATACCCTTTGCCTTAAATAAGGATTTGTTTGATGCATGCCCAACGTCAAGTGTTTCAATACGTATCATGCCGAAAATGATTTTTGTTTTAACAGCGCCCAAAACACAACCGGAACACCAAGGCACGAACTAATGCTGTTAAGGGGTAAGGTTTGTGGTTCTAATACGCGTTGCGCCAGTAAATCTGTTAAAAGTAAAACCACTATACCTATGCCAGCGCAGCCCAACAATTGGTATTTAATATTGGCTGTTTTAAACCATATTCTTGATAAAATTGGTACGCTCATTCCAATAAATGCTATAGGACCACAAAATGCAGTTGCAAAACCGCTTAGTACCGAAGCTGCAATAATCAAATACAGTCGTATGCGTAAGGGATTAATACCCATGGTTTGCGCATAGGTAAATCCCAATATTAAAGTTTGAATTTTACGATGCAAAGCAATTAAACATATTAAGCAAATCAATACGGCACATGCAAAAAGTACTATATAAGTATAGGGTAGGGCAGGAATAAAACCCATATTCCAAAACCAAAAATTTTGTAAGTCTTGAGCTCTGCTAAAAACACCTAAAACACCTTCGGCGGCGCCTAAAAACTGTGAAATCAAAACGCCACATAAAATTAATATGGTGTTATGGGGTATATGTTTTGAAAGCAATACCATAATCAGCATAACACTTGTACTTCCAATTACGGCAGCAGGCAATACAAGTGATGAAGCCGAATGCTGTTGCCAAAATAAGCCTGTTCCCATAGTTAGGAGCGCAACCATAAACGATGCTCCCGAGCTTATCCCTAAAACATAGGGACCCGCTATGGGGTTTCTAAAAAGCACCTGCAACACCAAACCGCTTAGTGGTAATGCCATTCCGCAAAGTATGGCACAGCATAAACGGGGCAATCTATAATTACATAAAACGTTTTGTAACGATGCGTCTGAATACGATAACATGCTAATTGGTCCGGCATAACATAAATGCAGTAAACCTGTAATTACAATACAAAATATTACCAAACCTATCACTATGCTTTTTTTCATAGGCACTGTTGGGGTATTCGAAAATAATATTGGCACTGGTTAACCAATGTGGGATTATGAAAAATAACTATTAAATCTTTTAGAATTTGATCTGGATGTAATAATCCCTGATCCCAGTAAGCACTGTAACCGTATTTATTTTTTATTTTATGAGGTTGGTATACGCGTCCCCATTGTAGTGCTTTTATATCACGTATTAATTTTGGATAATTTTCAAAATGCTGTAAACATTGCACATCTAGCGGATTTATCCAAACCGCAGCATTTTTAGCATAAGCGGCTATATGCTCGGTTGAAAACTCAAGACTACCGCTTTGCGGATTAGCTTGCCAAATATATTCGCCTCCCGCATCAGAAATCAACTGTGATGCAAAGCTTTGTCCGCCGGGTACATACCAAATGCCATTAGCACTCATGCCACTGCTTAATACTTTTGGTTTTGAATGTACCATTTGTACAGAGTCGCGCAGATGTGTATAACGCAATTGCATCGTATTTAAAGATTTTAGAGTAGCAGCTGGATTTCCAAACAAACACGCTGCCAAGGTAATCCATTCGCTGCGCCCCAAAGGATGGGACTCTAAATAATCCGTACAGGGCCATACGGCTATGCCCTGCGCTTGTAAAAGATTTAATTCATGAGTTGTTAATACCATATCAGCAGCGGTAATAATAAGTTGTGGCTTCAATTGAATTATGCGCTCCAATTGAGACTGAAGCGACCCTTTAAGTTTAATTAAACGACCTGCATCATGCAAAGTTTGTAACGCAGAAATTGTAGAATACTCAATTTCATCTATACCTACCAACGCATTAGCATGTCCGGCTTCATAAACCCATGCGGCATAAACGGAGCCCCAAGCAATTATCCGTGTTAATGGATATTGAAGAAGCCGTGCATTAGGAAACCTTTTACGGCAGCTTATACTGTCTTTGCATACAATCCATTGCTGTGCATTTGATCTAAATGTACAAACCGAATAGTCTAAAGCGGTGTCAATACTGAGAGTTTGAGCGTAATTTAAAATACCATTGGTAAATTCAATTTTAGATTTTGAGGTACTGCAAGCAATTACACATATGTACAGCAAAGTAAAAATGCATATCCTGCGGCAATAACGTAACATCATAGTGCCAATAAAGGTATCGGTTTTTTATATTGATGACGTAGTTGATACTGCATGAAAATCCGATATATATTATTTAAATTAAAAAACGTCAAGGCACTAGATTACGTATCTTTGCCGCCCTATGTTGGCAAATGAACTGCTGCGTCCGTTTTTAGATTATGCACAACACTTTAAGCCTTTTAAATCGTATTATATAAAGGGGCTTACCGGCACTTCGTACGCTCTATTTGCACAAGCCGTATATGCACATTTAAAAAAAAACATAGTATACATTGCCAAAAATGAGAGTACCGCCATAAATCTATTTACAGATTTAGCGGCATTAGATTCAAAGGCTCATGTTCGGTTTTTTCCCGGGTATACAACATCGTATTATGCAGCAAGTGAACCTGAATTAAATACAACACAAGAACGCAGTGAGGTGCTTAGTTCATTACTTCACCATTCCCATAGCACAATTGTAATTACCTATCCAGAGGCATTAAGCCTAAGAGTACCGCCTCAAAAAACCATGCAGGGGCAAACCTTTGAATTAAAAACCGGAATGGCGGTTGATTTGGTTTTTTTGCAAGAGTGGCTCGAAGCATATGGTTTCGAATACCAAGATCCGGTAACTACACCCGGTAAATTTTGTGTGCGTGGTGGGTTAATTGATGTATTTTCGTTTTCATCAGAATTGCCTTACCGCATTGAATTTAATGGAGATTCTATTGAGCAGATACGAGCATTTGATCCACTCAATCAGTTATCGGTATCTAAACATGCCTTTATAAACATTTTACCAAACGTTAAAGCAGAGCATTCACAAATTGGTAGTTCACTGTTAGATTATTTTAAGCCTGAAACTTCAATTGTAATCATCGAGGGGCTTTCACATGTTTTAATGACATTAGAAGCGTGTTATAATGCCGAAACCGCTGTTTATGAACAAATGGCAACACATAGTATTTTAAAACCACCCGACCATATATTATGGAGTCCTAAACAAGCTACATCTGCTTTTGCATCGTATTGGATATTAGATTGTGGAATTCAGGATTTTAACGTGCACGACCTTACTTCAATTTTGGATATTCAATTACAGCCACAGCCTCTATTTCAAAACAGTTTTCAACGTCTTGCTGTATATTTCACTCAACTGCAACAACAGGGTTATACCATATGGTTTTCAGCTCAAAATCCTAAACAGGCCGATCGTTTAATTTCTATTCTTAACGATCATGCACCTCAAAATTCAATAGTACCCCCATCATGGTTTACGTTTTTGCCTTATACACTGCATGCCGGATTTATAGATTCGGTTAACCGACATGCTGTTTTTACCGATCATCAGATATTTGACAGGTACCATGTTGCACGACGTTCACAAAAACAAACCGAACGTAAAGCAGGCATTACATTTAACGAATTAACACAGCTGCAGCCGGGCGATTACGTTACACATATTGATCATGGCGTTGGGCGTTTTGCCGGACTTCATAAACTTGAACAACAAGGGCGTATTCAAGAATGTATGAAAATTTTGTACCGTGACCAGGATGCGATTTATGTTAACATTCAAAATTTACATCGCGTAAGTAAATATACCAGTAAAGAAGGGCAAGTTCCTCAATTGGATAAATTGGGTTCAGTATCCTGGCAAAACCTTAAGCAAAAAACTAAACGAAAGGTAAAAGACCTTGCCTACGATTTAATTCAATTGTATGCCGAGCGAAAAAAAACCAAAGGATTTGCATTTGATCCCGACACCTATCTGCAACATGAACTGGAAGCATCATTTGTATTTGAAGATACCCCTGATCAAATCAAAGTACTTCGCGAAATTAAATCCGATATGGAACTTGATACGCCCATGGATCGTTTGTTGTGTGGCGATGTTGGATTTGGTAAAACAGAAATTGCCATTCGATCGGCGTTTAAAGCTGTATGTTCGGGAAAACAAGTAGCGGTTCTTGTACCTACAACTATTTTAGCATATCAACATTTTAAAACCTTTAGTGAACGGCTATCGCATTTACCATGCAAGGTTGATTATGTAAATCGCTTTCGCTCAAATGCAGATCAACATCTTATTCGCGATCAACTAAAAACGGGTCAACTGGATATTATTATTGGAACACACCGCCTGCTGGGAAAAGAAATTCAATATAAAGATTTAGGGCTTATTATAATTGATGAGGAGCAAAAGTTTGGTGTTGCTGCCAAAGATAAATTAAAACTAATAAAAACACAGGTTGATACTTTAACATTAACGGCTACACCCATACCCCGTACATTACAATTTAGTTTAATGGGCGCACGCGATTTGTCTATAATTTCAACACCACCACCTAACCGTTTTCCTGTTCAAACTTTTTGGCATAATACTAACGACACCGTAATACAAGATGCTATTAAACTAGAACTCAGTCGCAGTGGGCAGGTTTATGTGGTTAATCATCGCATAACCGATTTGGAATATTTAGCACAGCACATCCGAACGCTTGTTCCGGGCGCACGTGTTGGTATTGCACATGGTCAAATGGAGGGTAAAACACTTGAAGCCGTGATGTTTGACTTTATGGAAGGCCACTTGGATGTTTTGGTTTCAACAACCATAGTAGAAAGCGGTTTGGATATTCGTAATGCCAATACCATAATTATTCATAACGCCCAGTATTACGGATTAAGTGATTTGCATCAAATGCGGGGGCGGGTAGGACGCAGCAATAAAAAGGCTTTTTGCTATTTACTCACACCCCCCGGCTTAACATTGTCATCAGATGCGCAAAAACGCATGCAGGCCATAGTTGAATTCAGCGACTTAGGAAGTGGATTTCAAATTGCAATGCGCGACTTAGACATACGAGGTGCCGGAAATGTATTGGGGGCCGAGCAAAGCGGATTTATTCAAGAAATGGGCTTTGACACCTACATGAAAATTTTACAGGAAGCTGTAAACGAATTGCACGATGAAACCGGATTAGGGCAACATATTCAAGATGCAAACAGAATGCAGTTTTCAAAGCAACTTGTACGTGATGTTACTTTAGAAACCGATTTGTCATTATACATACCAGATACCTATATCCGAAATGCTCAAGAGCGCTTAAACTTGTATCGCGAACTCGACCAATTAACCCATGAAGACGAATTACAGGCATTTATACTTAGGTTGCAAGACCGCTTTGGAGCAATTCCAGAAGTTGTAAACGAGCTTTTTCAGCTTATTCGCATGCGTTGGATCGCACAAGCCTTGCAGATTGATAAAATGCATTTTAAGAGCAATGTGCTTAAATTGTATTTACCTTCACCTAAACTAGAATCCTATTATCAGGGAGCAGTTTTTGAAGCAATCTTGCAGTTTACGCAAAAGCACCATTATCGTTGTAAGCTTACCGAAAAACATGAGCGTCGCTGGCTCGAAATAAAACTGGTACCGGATGTGCATGAAGCATTAAAAATTGTAAGTGAAATTCAAAAAAAGCAAATTGATTAATTTAAAAAATTAATCAATTTTAAATTCAAGACTAACCGTTATGGATGCTGTTTTACGTTTAGATTTGGTGTTAAATGAGCCGCCCCAAGAATAGTCTTCAGTAGAATTTTCACCCACAATTTGAATAACTCCCATATCTGCCGATTTAAGCTTACCAAGTTTAGATCCCGAGTGCTCAACAATATTTTGTGCTCTCAGCCGGGCATCGTTAGTAGCCAATGCAATCATTTCAAGTTTTAAATCACTTAATTTTGTGTAAAAATAATCGGGCTCTTGCGAGGAAAATTCAATATTGTTGCTGATTAATTCGCTTACGGCAATGCGTGAAATGGTTTCAACTTGATTTACAGACTTTGATTCTATTTCAATGTTCTGAGTCAGATTAAAACCATTAAATATGGAGCTGGTACGGTTGCCTTGTGCATCAAAGGTTTCAGTGTAATCTCTGCTTATTTGAACAGAAGAAAATACAATTTCATTAGGGCGTAATCCGTTTTTGTTCATAAAATTTCGGATGATTTCGCGGTCACGATCTAGAGCGGCGTAAGCCTCTTTTAAATCCATGTTTTTTCTCGAAAAAGTACCTTTCCAAACAATTAAATCTGAAACAAAATTTTTACTTCCGAGACCGGTTACAGATACAACATTTTGAAAATCATTTCGGGATCGAATACCGTATGTTAATATTAATGATGCACCGATAACTGCACATGCAATAAGTAAAGTTGGACTTAAATGTTTCATATACTAAATATAAGTTTATGCATCCAAATCACCAAAATCAACAGTTTGGGATTGTAACCGAGTCCAGCCCTGTAAAATCAATATAAAAAATGGCACATAGAGCAAAATACGGGGTAAATGGTAAAAAGCCAGTAATTTTTCAGATTTCCGTTTTAAACGTTCTACAATCAAATACATTGACGGAATTAATAAAAGGGTTAAGGCGGTTGCAAACAATAAGCCAAATATCATCGTCCAGCTTAAGGGACCCCAAAACACAACATTATCACCTCCAAAAAAGATATGAGGATTTAGTTCTGAAAACAGCGTTTCAAAGTTAATATTCAAGCCCACCGCTAAAGGTATTAATCCTAAAATAGCAGCTGTTGCTGTTAAAATAACCGGTGTCATGCGTGTACGTCCGGCTTCAAGCGTGGCCTGATAAAGTGACATGCCGCCTGAACGTGAATATTCTGCAAATTCCACAAGTAAAATCCCGTTTCTAACAACAATTCCTCCTAAGGCAATTATACCTACTCCGGTCATTACGATACTAAGTTCCATTTTAAATGTACCCACACCAATAAATACTCCGATAATACTTAGTAAAATTTCCGATAAAATAATAAGGGGCTTTCCCAGCGAATTAAACAAACCCACCAGCACAATGAGCATTAAGGCTATAGAAATCAACATGGCTTTCCCCAAAAATCCTGAGGTTTCTTTTTGATCTTCGGCTTGTCCAGCAAAACGCACAACTACAGGATCTGTATGTTTATACGT
>RFNG01000093.1 GCA_009927275.1 Sphingobacteriia bacterium
ACAAATATTTTGTAAAAACTATTATCAATAATATTCTAAAAACAAAAAAGCCGCTCGGGTATTGAGCGGCTTTGATGTCTTTTGACTTTCGTCTCTGTGATCCTGCTGGGACTCGAACCCAGGACCCTTACATTAAAAGTGTAATGCTCTACCGGCTGAGCTACAGAATCATCGCCTTTTAATCGGCTCGCAAATATAATTCACTTTTATCAGCCACCCAAAAAAATTTATACCCTTAAAAACAGCTTTTTTTATCTTTACGGTATGGCAGGAACAGAATTATACGGTGCTGAAGAGCGTCGCGAAATACAAGATGTACTGGATACCGGTATTTTTTTTAGATTTAATCATGATGCTCAACGGCAAAACCATTGGAAGGCTAAAAACTTTGAAAACATTGTAAAAGCACAAACCGGCGCTGCGCATGCCTTGGCTGTAAGTAACGGTTCGGCAGCCATTATGGCGGCTTTGGCGGCATCTGGTATTGGCACGGGTGATGAAGTAATTTGTCCGCCTTTTACCTATGTGGCAACTATTGAAGCCATATTATTATTGGGCGCATTACCCGTTTTTGCAGAAATTGATGAAACCCTTTGTTTAAGTGCTGATGGTATAAAAGCGGCCTTAACCCCCAAAACCAAAGCCGTTTGTTTGGTACATATGTGTGGCGGTAACGCGCATATGGATGCAATAATGGCATTGGTACAAGCCAAGGGGTTAATTTTAGTTGAGGATGCAGGACAAGCGTACGGCGCTCAATACAAAGGCACTGCGGTAGGATTATTTGGGCGTGCCGGTGCCTATTCATTTGATTTTTTTAAAATAGCAACAGCCGGCGAAGGTGGTGTATTGGTAACAAATCATGCGCAAACATACAGCTGGGCTGATAATTATTGTGATCACGGCCATTCGCATTTGGGAACTAACCGGGGCATGGAAACGCATCCGGTAATAGGTTTTAATTTTAGAATTAGTGAATTGCATGCGGCTATAGGTTGTGCACAAACCCGGCGTGTACCTGAAATAATTAAAAAAAATCGTGCCATTAAACAACAACTAATACAACTGTTAAGCGCGCATAAGCTTTTTAGTTTTGCTGCATTGGGAGATAGTGAAGGTGATTCTGGAACGTTTTTAAATTTATTTTTACCTGATACAGAAACAGCCAAAGTATTTGTTGATCATTTAAATGCGCAAGGTATAGGGGGTTTTAATTACTGGTATACCAATATGTACCATTTTATAAATCAATGGGATCATATTACACATTTACGTACCTGCTCCAAATTACCTATTGAGGTTTTGGGTGCGCCACAAGATTATAAAAGCTTACAGTTACCAAAAACGCAAGCCATTATTGGACGTTTGGTTTCATTTGGTATACGATGTACATGGACCGATGCCGAAGTACATCAATTAGCCGAAAGTTTATTGCATGCCGCAAACCGCATTTAAGCAATTAGGTGTACCCGTTTCTGAAGCCCTTAAATTGGCTTTTGAAGCCAAAAATCTAAACTTAAAATGCATAGATAAAGATTTATATACCGTTTATTGCCCAACCGGATCTGTACAGTTTACTACACATGTATTTAAAACCAAGCCGGCAGAACTGCTTTACTTTGAAGCCGGTTGGATGCTTGCAAAGCCGGATCTTGTAGCTGCCTCCATTGCTTATAAATTACGGTTATGCAAGCGTGTTTTTGCCCGACATTGCAGTTTAAAACGCTTACATAATTTAGAGGCCATAGCCTTTTTAAACCGACATCATTTTTTAGGGGGCCTAAAAAGTGCTTATCCTTTAGGATTGTTTTACAATTCTGAATGTATTGCGGTAGCCCTGTTTTCAAAAGGGCGTAAAATGAATCGTTTACCCGATACATTACGTTCGTATGAATTGCTGCGGTACGCAAGTCATATGGAATTTCAAATTAGTGGCGGACTTTCAAAATTACTACACCATTTTACTTCATTAAAAAATCCGGGTGATATTATGACGTATGTGGATACGCGATATTATAGCGGCAAGAGTTTTAAAGCCCTTGGATTTAAAGAATATCCCTCCGCTATACCTCATAATTTAAAATTGGTTTATGCCCGGCCCCTTTAATAGCGTGGCTATTTTGGGCTGTACGGCCAGTGGTAAAACGGCAATGGCCTGTGCACTGGCACATACATTGGGAGGTGGTATTATCAGCTTAGATTCCAGACAGGTATATCGTGAATTAAATATTGGTTGTGGTAAAGATTTAAATTTATACACAGCCTATAAACCAGAAATACCTTTTAAACTTATAAATATTGCAAGCGTTAACACAAAAGTTGTATTGCAAGACTGGATGCGCATGTTGCGAGTGGCTTTTGATGAAATGCAGGATAATAAAGTAAACATTTGGTTTTGCGGTGGAAGTCACTTGTATTTAGATGCCTTGCGAAAGCCTTTTACCTGGTCACAAATACCTGAAGATAAATCAAGGCGCCAAATATTACAGGGACTTACCTTACAAGAGCTTTTACACCAACTGGATGCCTTTCCTGAATGGATTACAGCTTCTGTAGACAGACATTCAATAAAACGCGTTGTTCGTGCTTTAGAAATAGCACCTGTTTTAGTGGCAAATGCGGCATTTTATAATACTGCTAGCCCCCTACCCTATAAACCGCTTTACATCGGACTGTACTGGCCGCGAGAGCAATTGATACAACGCATTGAAGCACGACTTGATGCGCGGCTGGAGATGGGCATGTTACAAGAAGTTGAACAATTAATGCATGTGCATCAGGTGCCCGCTTCACGTCTAATAGAGCTGGGACTTGAATACCGCTACTGTGCCGAACACATTATGGGCTATTATAATTTTGAAGCTTTAAAACAAAAGCTAAACATTGCCATTCGGCAATATGCCAAACGGCAAATGACTTGGTTTAGGCACATGGAACGAGAAGGAGTTAAAATACAATGGTTTGATGCGCGAACAAATACCTGTTACTTACAAATTGAAGCATATATACGCAGTGCTAATTTGGACAAAACAAATGTAGCGTCTGGGGATCAATCGTAATTCCTTTTTGACGTGCATTGGCAATTACGGTACAGGCTTTTTCTGGCTGATTATTTTCGGTATGAATAAAAGCCATGCCGGTATAGGCTTCGGTATAATAGGGATTTAAACCCAGCAAGATTTCATAATGCTGAAGGGCCAGCGGATAATTGCCTGTAAACTGATACAGGTAAGCCAATAACGCAAAGGCCCTGTAATTATAAGGCTCTTGTAATATACACAGGTTTAAATCTTCAATGGCATATAACACTTCTTCGGATTTTATATATGCCAAAGCCCTATTAAAACGTGCTCTGTAATGCATGGAATCTATTTGAATTTGTTTTGAAAACCAGGACACGCTACCCGCATAATCGTCTGAACGGTAATGCAGTATACCATTTAAAAAGGGAAGCCATAAAAATTGTGGATTTTTTTGATTAAGTGTAATGTATAAACGCTTGGCCTCTTTATAAGCGTTACGTTTTAAATGTAGCACACAATGATAATACAGGGTGCTGTCATCAGGGTTTGGTTTTTGAAAAAAGGGCTTTAAGGAATCGTATGTTGCAGATGTAATAGGCGTTTCAGAACGAATGCGTTGAAATACTTGTTGTGCCAATCCGTTAATTGCAAAAGAAATACAACAGGCTAGTATATATGTTAGGCGCATCATTTAATAATATAAAACCGGGCAATCAACAATGCGATTTTGCTCAAAAGGATTAAACAATAAACCGTGTGGACTTAGCCCAAATAATATTTCAAAACTAGTGGGCGCCACCCTACGCATGGCCCCCAATGAATACGCATAGCAAATTCCAAAACTAAATTTTTGATACAATCGGGCCTGTAAAATAGTATACAGTGTGCCCGGCGTACGATATCCCAAACCAAAACCATAACGTTGATAGGCAAATGCCAAAGCCTGCAAATCCAATATGGGTGGTTGCGTGGCATACAGGTAAGCCGAAGCTGATGTAATACATTGCAAATACCTACGAAGGGGTATGCGGTAAGAAAAATCAGTAAATACCACAGCCGGATTTTCAGCTTTATTACCCAGTTGTGCATTTGAAAAATTTTGAAATCGGTCAAATACCATGTTGCGAAAACTGATACCATAATGCGCGTATGTGGAGGTATAGCGCATTCCTAAAACACCATCCGGAAACAGATTTAATGGATTTTGGTAGTTTGCTAAAACCGGATCTGCGGTTCCTAATAGGCCCATTGGCTGAATTCGGGTTAAACCCGTAAAAAAACCCAATGACAGTATTTTATTTTTTTTTAAAAGAATATGTGCGGTATAAGATCCAAACAATCTATAGGTTAAAAAAGCATTTGAAGCTTCTGTTTCCACATATGCACCAAAATTGTGCCAAACCTTAAAGCGTTTTCGGGGTCTGTAGGTAAATGACCCTTGCAGATAATTTTGCTTGGTATTGTAAGTAAGATTATAGTTTGGAAAACGCATACCAAATGCAAAATCCAGTTTGCGCTTAGATTCAAGTCCTGATGCCGCAGGATTAAGTCCTGCCGCATTAAAATTATTTTGAAAGTATGGTATAATCCATTGCGCTTTAATGGGAGTGGAAAACATGAAAAGGTATACACAATACAATTTAGCGCTTTGGAGCCTGAATAACCGACCACAGACGTCCGGTATCACCTTGGTCTCTGCGGTAGCTAAAAAACTCATGCTCAAATGTACAACGATTTATGTGATATATATGTTGTTTGGATATACCAAACGCACGTGCATCGTCTACCAGGCAATTTCGCAAATCGGCGTAGCCCGAAGCATAATGGGAATGCGCATAGCCGGCATGAGCGAGCTGTTCACTTACATCAGATTTAATTTTAAAGTGTCGGGTACAAATTCCTGGTCCAATACATATGCGTAAATTTTCGGGCTTGCTTCCAAGTGTACACATCTGATGCAAGGTTTTTGATACGAGGCGGCTTACCACGCCGCGCCATCCGGCATGTACTGCCGCGCAACAGGATAATAAGGTATCTTCAATTAAAACCGGATAACAATCGGCTGTTTTAATAATGAGTAAAAATGCATCCGAATTACACACTAATGCATCGCCGGTTTGAATTTGAGTATGAGCCATGCAAATGGTATCTCCATGAATTTGATGCAATACGGCATGTTGTAGCGTGCTGATATTTAATTTATGCAGGGCCTGGGTTCGTGTTAAAACATTTTCTGTAAACGGATTGGCAGCCGTTGAAAAGCCATGGGCATAGGACATTTGGGGATGGCTAAGCCACATGATCAGGCTATGTAACTTAGCTTCATCATATTGGTACGGCCTTTATCTTTCATGGGCATACTGGCAATATTAATAACCAAATCACCGGTTTGCACCAAGCCTTCACGTTTTATAAATCGCTTTATATCTTCAATGGTTTGGTCTGTACTTTCATAACGGTTATAATAAAAACCGCGAACACCCCAAACCAAGCTGAGTGTTGTTAAAAGCCGGGCATTATCCGTAAATATTAAAACCGAGGCCTTAGGCCGGTGACTAGAAATACGAAATGCGGTATATCCGCTATTGGTCATACTGATTATTGCGCTGGCTTTAGTTTGATGTGCCAGGCTACAGGCATTATAACAAATATTATCTGTTATAAATGTATCACCGGGAATAACCGGTGGTTTTTCTTTGTTGTAAATGGCACCGTGCTCTTCAACCTGTTCAATAATTTTGCGCATAAATTCAATGACCTTAATTGGATACGCGCCTACAGAGGTTTCTGCACTGAGCATTACGGCGTCTGCCCCATCCATTACTGCATTTGCAACGTCATTTACCTCGGCACGTGTTGGTGTATAATTGGTAATCATACTTTCCATCATTTGCGTAGCAATAATTACCGGTTTACCAGCATGTATACATTTTTGCACAATTGATTTTTGATGCATGGGCACTTGCTCCATAGGTAATTCAACACCCAAATCGCCACGTGCCACCATAATGCCATCTGCGGCCTGAATGATTGCATCAATTTGAAGTAAGGCTTCAGGTTTTTCAATTTTAGCAATAATACGGCCGTCATAGTTTTTGTCACGCATCATTTGACGGAGCTGATGTATGTCATCCACATTTCGCACAAATGACAAGCCTATCCATTCTACCTGATGTGAAATGGCAAATTGTAAATCCTGGAGGTCTTTTTCGGTTAAACAGGGTAATGTAATATGGGTATTGGGCAAATTAACCCCCTTACGAGAAGCAACCTTACCCCCTATCCTAACGGTACATAACACATCATGTGCACTTTGAATCTGAGTAACCTGCAAATGAATTTTACCATCATCAATTAAAATAATTTCGCCTTCACGAACATCTGCCGGAAACATTGGATAGTGAATATGTATACGGGTTTTGGTACCCATACATTCTGTAGTAGTTAATACGAGCAAGTCGCCGTTTTCAAGCATAACGGATCCGGACTCTATTTCGCCAATACGTAATTTTGGACCCTGTAAATCGGCTAAAATGCCAATATGCACTTTTTGCTCCTTATTGATTTGGCGTATATTAGAAATGGTTTGCGCTATAAGATCGTATTTTCCATGTGAAAAGTTAATTCGCGCGATATCCAAACCTTCGGCAATCATAGATTCTAAAACAGCCTTTGATTCGGTAGCCGGCCCCATTGTTGCAACTATTTTTGTTCTGTTAAATGGCATCATGTAGGTATAAAGTTACATATAAGGCTTACAAATAAGGATTTTATTTTTAAGAAACTTGGGAAACATTAAAAGTTTTTGTAGTTTTGCGCCGCTTTGAATACCAAAATAAAGTCTGACATTTTAAGTGCCGCTAAACCGCTTTTTTTTAAAAACGGTATTAAATCTATTACCATGGATACAGTGGCATCGGAATTGGGTATGTCCAAAAAAACGGTTTATCAAATTTATTCTGATAAAAATTCATTAATAACTGATTTGATTTTACATGAAATGACGGCACAGTTTACCGTGCTGAATAATTTAGTTTACAATGCCGAAAATCCCATACATGAAATGAAACTGATTTCTGAAAACATGACGCGTGTTTTTATGCAAATTCAACCTGTTTTTTTTTATGACTTAAAAAAATACCATTCTAATATTTATAAAATTTTTCAAGACCACAAAAACCGCTGGGCTTTTGAATTAATTCATCAAAACATTCAAAAAGGAATTGTTCAGGGTGTTTACAGATCAAACTTGGATGTATCAAAATCTATAGAATTGCGTTTAAAACAATTGGATGAATTGCTGTTTAATGCTGAGTACGGTCTCTCGCAAGCTGATTTTATCAACTCGCATGAACTATCGTTTCGATTTTTTATTTACGGATTATCAACCCTTGAAGGCCATAAATTAATTGATTATTACTATGAACATTAACGTTTTAATTTTTTTATTTGGTGTTTTGGCGTCTGTTGGACAGGCCCAAACACCCCTTGCGTTTTCTTTAAACGAAGCACTTACATATGCTGTAGTGCACAGTCCCAATGTACTTAATACGCAACTTGACGAACGCATTGCCAAAGCACGAACCCGTGAAATTACAGGTTTGGGTTTACCTCAAATAAATGGCAGTATAGATTTTAAAGATTATCTTGATTTACCTACATCCTTATTACCCGGTGATTTTTTTGGGAGACCGGGCCAATATGTACCCGTACGTTTTGGTACCAAATATAATGCTACCGCCGGATTTTCATTTTCACAATTGTTGTTTAGTGGCGAATATATAGCAGGACTTCAAGCCAGTAAAGCTTTTCAAGAACTCAGCAAAATCAACACGCAACGATCGATGCTGGAATTAGAAATTGCTGTAACCAAAGCCTATTATACGGTACTTGTTAATGCCTACCGCTTAAAAACGTTTAACGCTAATATATTGCGGTTACAGAAAATATTAAATGATACCCGTGCTTATGCCGAACAGGGCTTTGCAGAGCGCATAGATGCAAAACGGATTGAAGTACAATATAATAATGTTTTGGCCGAGCACGACAAAGTACAACGCTTGATGCAGTTGTCGGTAGAACTTTTAAAATTTCAAATGGGCTTTCCCATTCGCGATTCTGTAATTTTAAAAGACAGTTTAAACCGATTTAAAATTGGGGCTTCCGAAGTGGGTGCCTTGAATATTGACCAACGACCAGACATAAATGCCCTAAATGCCCAAAAGCAATTGCAAGAGCTGGATGTAAGACGCCTGCGTTTAGGGTATTTACCCAGTATTGCCGCTTATGGCGCCTACCAAACCAATGCTCAGCGAAGATTTTACTTTTTTTGAATTTGATAAAAACAATCCCCAAAAACAATGGTATACCATTTCACTGATTGGTTTAAGTATCAACATGCCCATTTTTGATGGCTTACAACGGCATCAAAAAATAAGTCAGGCCCAGTTGAATTTACAAAAAGTTAAAAATGCACAGTTTTTACTTGAACAGGCGGCGCAGCTCGAATTAAAATCAGCACTTGTTCAATTTGAAAATGCACGAAGAAGTTTAACAACGCAAGAACAAAACATTGCTTTGGCAGAAGAGGTGTTTGAAGTATCTCAAAAAAAATTTAATAACGGATTGGGTAATAATTTAGAGCTTGTTAATGCTGAAACCAGTTTAAAGGAAGCTCAAAACAATTATTTCAATGCCCTATACGACTACTTAATTGCACGCACCGATATTCAAAAATCAACCGGTATATCAACTCTTAAATAAAATTATGAAACACCTCACTTTAAACACTTATGCATGTATGTTGCTTATAACAACGGTAATGTACAGTTGTAAATCCAAAGACCCACAGGCTGAACTTCAGTCTTTAAAAGCTGAAAAAACAGCTATTGAGCAGCGTATAGCTGCGCTAGAACGCGAATTAGGCAAAGACAGCAGTCTCGCCATAGAAGTAAGCGCAACCGAAATTAAACCTGAAGCATTTAAAACCTATATAGATGTGCAGGGTCGCGTAGAGGCCGAAGAAAGTGTATCACTATCCAGTGAAATTCCGGGCATGGTTACACAAATTTATGTACGTGCCGGCGATGCTGTAAAAACGGGTCAGGTATTAGCAGAAACAGATTCGCGCATCATTCACCAACAAATTTCAGATCTTGAAATTAATTTAGATTTGGCTAAACAGGTTTTTGAAAAACAATCTAAACTTTGGAATGACCAGATAGGAACGGAACTACAGTTTTTACAAGCTAAAACCACCAAAGAAAGTCTTGAAAAGAAAATAGAAACACTTAAACAACAATTATCAATGACAAAAATTGTTTCTCCTATTTCTGGTATTGTAGATGCTGTTAATGTAAAAATTGGACAAGCCATTGTGCCGGGCATACCTGCAATTAATGTAGTAAACCTTAATAATCTGAAAATGGTTGCAGAGCTTGCCGAATCGTACACCGGCAAAGTAAAAAAAGGCCAAACCGTTCAGGCTTTTTTTCCAGATCAAAATCTAAATCTTGAATCGAGTGTCCACTACGCCTCAAAAATAATAAACCCTTTAAGCCGTACCTTTCAGGTAACTGTTTTTTTAAACAACACAGCAGAAGTATCGCCCAATGCTGTTGTAAAATTACAAATCAATGATTACACCTCATCGCCCGAATGCTTAAGCATTTCAGAAAAATTTATACAAAAATCAGGTAATGAATGTTATGTGTGGGTTGCTGAAAAACAAAAGGCGCAAAAAAAAACTGTTAGTTTGGGACGCAATTACCGCGGACGCTCAGAAATCCTATCGGGATTAAAGCCGGGTGATTTAATTATAACACAAGGATTTGATTTAGTAAAATCGAATGATCCGGTAAACGTAATACAAAAAAATGCAAATCCGCTTTAATAGCTTAACATGAAACTGATTAAAGAATTTAAGCCTTCCAGCTGGGCCATAGATAACCGTTTAACAGTATACCTGTTAACCGTATTTATTACGGTTGCCGGAATTTTGGCTTACCAATCACTCCCCAAAGAAAATTTTCCGGATATTACCGTACCTACCATTTTTATAAGCACTGTAAACGGCGGTAATTCACCTACAAATATTGAAAATACAATTACAAAACCTATTGAAAAACGGTTAAAGTCAGTTTCTGGAATAAAAAAGTTTACCAGTAACTCGCTTCAAGATGTGTCCATTGTTACCGTTGAATTTCAAACCAGTGTGCCTGTTCCCGTTGCCAAGCAACGTGTAAAAGATGCCGTAGACGAAGCCCGTTCTGAAATGCCACAAGCGTTAACACGAGAGCCTGTAATTAAAGAAATTGCGTTTTCTGAAATACCAATTATGTACATAAATGTTGCAGGTAATTTTGAACTTAAAATGCTTAAAAAATATGCCGATCAAATTAAAGAACGCATAGAGGGATTAAAAGAAATAAATGAAGTAAAAATGGTTGGTGCGCCGGAACGTGAAATACAGGTTAATGTTGATGTCTACAAGCTTCAAGCCGCTAATTTGACACTAATGGATATACAGCGTGCCATTGGTCAAGAAAATTTAACCATTACGGGAGGTGCCATACCTATTAATGGCATGAAACCCAATTTAAGCATTAAAGGTGAATTTAAATCACCATCAGAAATTGAATCTATTATTGTAACATCTTCAACAGGTGCAAAAGCCTATTTAAAAGACTTTGCGAGCGTTGTGGATGGATTTAAAGAAAAAGAAAGCTACAGCAGCAGCAGTGGAAAAAATGTAATTACTTTAAATATAATAAAACGTTCGGGTGAAAATCTTATTGATGCTGCAGATAAAATTAAAGCCGCTATTGCTGAATTGCAAAAAACAAGTATTCCCTCAGAATTACAAATAAGTATAAGCGGTGATCAAAGTGCGCGTACCAAAAGCACGCTGCACGATTTAATTAATACCATTATCATTGGATTTATACTGGTAACGGTGGTATTGATGTTTTTTATGGGTGTAACCAATGCCTTGTTTGTTGCGTTATCGGTGCCATTATCAATGTTTATTGCATTTTTAATTATGCCCAGCATTGGATTTAGCTTTAATATGATTGTGCTGTTTGCCTTTTTATTGGCATTGGGAATAGTTGTTGATGATGCCATTGTGGTAATTGAAAATACACACCGGTTATTTGCTAATGGTAAACGCGATATTGTTTCGGCTTCAAAACTGGCTGCAGGTGAAGTTTTTTTACCGGTATTATCAGGTACCATTACAACCTTAGCACCCTTTATTCCACTGGCATTTTGGACAGGTATAATTGGCAAATTCATGTATTTTTTACCCATAACACTTATTATTTCATTGCTGGCTTCACTCTTAGTGGCTTACATTATTAATCCGGTTTTTGCTGTAGACTTTATGAAGCCTCATGAAGAAGAAGCAAAAGCTTATGGTCGATTAACCCGTTCTACCCGCAACCGTTTAATTTTATATGGCGTTTTAGCCCTGCTTTCATTTATTAGTGGCCACATAGGTGTTGGAAATTTTATTGTATTTCTGGCATTGTTTATGCTGCTGAACCGATTTTGGCTATACAAAGTTATTGAAGCCTGGCAATTTAGAATTTGGCCGCGTTTTATTTCAGCTTATACCCGTGCATTAACCTGGTGTTTGCGTAAGCCCTGGCGAACAGTATACATGACCATAGCTTTATTTATTGGCTCCATTATCTTTTTTGTAATTCGCGGACCAAAAGTTCAGTTTTTTCCTCAAGGTGATCCCAATAGTATTTACGTGTATTTAAAATTGCCAGATGGTACAGATCCCTCTGTTACTAATAGCATTATGCGCCGTGTTGAAAAAAAGGTAAATGCTGTTATAGGCACCTCAAATCCGGTTGTTGAATCGATGATTAGTAATGTTACTATTGGTGTAACAGATCCCCGGGATGGTGATCAAAACGCCTATCCAAACCGAGGAAAAATTGCCATAAATTTTGTTGCCTTTGAAGATCGTAAAGGCGTTTCTACAAGCACCGTTTTAAAGCAATTACAAGATATTGATTGGAATATTCCGGGTGCTGAAATTACTGTTAACAAAGAACAAAACGGACCCCCGCAAGCAAAACCGGTTAGTATTGAAATTTCAGGCGATGATTTTGAAGCATTGGTTCGGCAATCGGTTTTAGTTAAACAGTATATTTCAAAAAGTGGTGTTGAAGGCATTGATAATTTAAAATCAGACTTTGTAAGTAATAAGCCTGAAATTATTTTTGATATTGATCGTGAACGTGCCCAGCGTGAGGGTGTTTCTGCTGCACAATTGGCCATGGAAATTCGCGGTGCTGTATTTGGTGTGGAAGCTACAAAATTTCGTGACGTAGATGATGAATATCCGGTACAGTTACGTTATAAAGTTGATCAACGTTACGATATTGAAACTATTAAAAATATAAAACTGACATTTCGTGATATGAACATGGGCGGAATGGTTCGTTCGGTTCCCATTTCTGCCTTGTGTAGTATTCGATACGACTATACCTATGCGGGCATAAAACGAAAAAATAACGAACGTATTATTACCCTATCCTCGGATGTTAAAGAGGGTTTTAATCCTAATGAAGTAGCAGCCAAA
>RFNG01000069.1 GCA_009927275.1 Sphingobacteriia bacterium
GCGTAGCGTTCTTTTAACCGCAGGTTAAAAAACCGAACCTGTGAAGCCCGAAAGACGGCGACCGCAAAGCGGAAAGGCCCAAATAAAAAGTAACATGAAGAATATAATTAGGGCGATGCCTTCGCTCTATAATGCTGCACTTTAGTTCAACTAGCCAATGGTACCAATGTGAAGTAATGATATTCTCTATTTGGTATAATACTTTAGTTTTAAATTTTTTCTTTTTCCTGAGGGTTAAAAAGCTATCAAATATTCAATTTTATATACCTTCCCTACGAGTATTCTGTTTAGTGAATACTTGTTTAAATTTTTTAATAAAATACAAAAAAAAACACACCGCACCCAAAGGCTTTGTATACCTTTATGTATTATCTAAATTATGGCTTTATTTGATTTTTTAACACAAGACATAGCTATTGATTTGGGCACTGCTAATACTATCATTATTCATAATGATAAAGTTATGGTAGATGAACCAAGTATTGTAGCCATGGACCGTACCAACGGACGTATTATTGCTGTTGGCAAAGCGGCCCAAATGATGCACGGAAAAACACATGAAAATATTAAAACAATTCGTCCTTTAAAAGATGGCGTAATTGCCGATTTTCAGGCTGCCGAAGAAATGATTAAAGGCATGATTCGTATGATTCATCCGGGACGGCGTTTGTTTAAACCCTCATTGCGTATGGTAATTTGCATACCCAGTGGCATAACAGAGGTTGAAAAACGTGCCGTTCGTGACAGTGCAGAGCATGCGGGTGCCAAAGAGGTATATATGATTCACGAGCCAATGGCAGCGGCCATAGGTATGGGTTTAGATGTTGAAGAACCCATGGGAAACATGATTATTGATATTGGTGGAGGCACCTCGGAAATTGCTGTTATTGCTTTAGGAGGCATTGTATGCGATCGTTCAACACGGATTGCCGGCGATGATTTTAATGCAAATATAGAAGAGTATATGCGCCGGCAGCATAATATTTTAATTGGCGAACGTAGTGCAGAACGGGTTAAAATTGAAGTGGGAGCCGCTATGACCGAAATTGAAAATCCACCGCAGGATTATGCAGTTCAGGGTCGTGATTTAATGAGTGGTATTCCTAAAGAGGTATATATTAGTTATGTTGAAATTGCGCATTGCCTAGATAAATCAATTTCAAAAATTGAAGAATCAATATTAAATGCACTGGAAATGACACCTCCTGAACTTGCAGCCGACATTTACCGTAAAGGTATTTATATGGCCGGAGGCGGTTCTTTGTTGCGTGGATTAGATAAGCGTATTTCAATGAAAACCAAATTACCCGTTCATGTGTGTGATGACCCACTTCGGGCTGTTGCTCGCGGAACTGGAATTGCATTAAAAAACATCAGTAAGTTTCCGTTTTTAATAAAGTAAAATTTAAATACGGATGAAGAACCTGATTCAGCTTGTTATCCGGTTTCGATTTTTGGTGTACTATGTTTTTTTAAGTTTAATATGCGTATTTAGTATCGTTCAGTTACGATTATATCAGGGATCAGCCATGTTAAATCAGTTATGGCAAATTACTAACAGCCTACATCAAAAAGAACATGAATTTTGGTCGTATTTTAGTTTAAAAGAACAAAACCGTTTACTTACTCAGCAACTGGATTTAAAATCTGCAAACGATTGGAATTCACCTCATGCGCAAGCACAGCAACAGGTTGTATTTGCCCAAACGTATACCTGTATTCCGGCCGATGTGGTTTATGTAACCACGGATATGACACATAATTTTTTAACACTTAACAAAGGTTTACAAGATGGTATTAAAACCGATATGGCAGTGTTTTGCTTTGGAGGAATTGTTGGACGCATTGTAGGTGCAAGTGCCCACTTTTCAAGTGTTTTACCTTTAATAAATAAAGAAAGCAAGGTCAACTGCCGTTTAAAAAAAGATGGCAGTTACGGGTCCTTGGGCTGGAATATGGAAGATTATAGATTTGCTCAACTTTCGGATATTCCTTTAAATGCCAAAATACGTCAGGGCGATTCGGTAATTACCAGTGCATTGTCAAGCATTTTTCCAGAAGGTATGTTTGTGGGTACTGTTTATTATTACAAGCGTAATCCCAGTGAATCGTTTTATACAGTAAAAGTACAGTTGAGTACCGATTTTAAACGTCTGCAACACGTTTACGTTTTAGATTATAAATTTAAAACCGAACGCGATTCTCTTGAGCTAAAAACCAAATCCGTTTATGATCATTAAAGGGCTTTACGTGTTATTTCGCTGGTGTATGCTTATGGCATTTCAGGTTTTGGTTTTACGTCATGTGCATGTGGGTTCTTGGATTTATTTTTTTCCTTATGTATTATTTATTATACAATTACCATTTGAACTTAATCGTTTTTGGGTTTTAACTCTAGCTTTTATAACCGGTTTTGGCATAGATTTATATTATCATACAAATGGAATACATGCCTTTGCATGTATTACACTTGGGTTTGTTAGAACATTTTATATTAAAGAAGTTGCATTACGTGAAGGCCTAACCCAAATATACAGGCCTCATGTTTATGAAATGGGAACTGCTTGGTTTATCAGGTATGCAATGGCATTAATTTTAGTACATCACTTTTTAATTTTTTCAATTGAACAATTTTCTACTGACCACATTGCTGTACTCGTTGTAAAAGTTTTATTGAGCACATTTGCCACACTGTTTATGAGCCTGGGTTTACAAATAGTATTTTCTAAAACGAAATCTATTTCATGAGTCGCAATGCATATTTAATTGGTCGTAAATTTTACATTATTAGTTTTTTTTTACTGATTGCCGTTGTGTATACATTACGATTGGCATATATCCAATTATGGGACGATAGCTATGATTTAGCAGCAAAAAATAACGCCCTACGTCGCATGGTTGAATATCCTTTTAGAGGTTATATAATTGATCGTAACGGAAAACCTATAGTTCAAAATGAACCCTCTTTTGATTTAATGGTTACGCCTAAAGAAATTCAAAATTGTGATACGCTGGCACTCTGTAAACTTTTAGAAATTACAAAAACCGAGTTTTTAAAGCGTATTAAAAAAGCCATTCAAGCCCCCAACTCACCTATTAAGCCAAGTACGTTTGAAAAACAAATGAGTTTTACAAACTATGCCCGTATTTCAGAAAGCTTATTTAAGTTTAAAGGTTTTTATTTTCAAAAGCGATCCTTACGAAAGTATTTTAAACCAGTTGCAGCACATGTTTTGGGATATGTTGGAGAAGTTTCAAAAGAAAAAGCGCTGGCCGATCCGTACTATAAAGAAGGAGATTATATTGGTATTTCAGGAATTGAGCGGAGTTATGAAGCGGAGTTACGTGGTAAAAAAGGAATACAATATCTAGTTACCGATGTTCATAATAAAATAATTGGACCTTACAGAAATGGCACATGGGATACCTTGGCAGTACCCGGAAACAATCTCTATGCTTCACTGGATATAGATTTACAAGAATATGGGGAGCAGCTTTTAAGAGGCAAAACCGGTGCCATTGTAGCTATAGAACCTGAAACCGGTGAAATTTTGGCTTTAATTTCAAGTCCTAATTACGATCCAAATTCATTAATTGGCGGTAAACAGCGCAACCAAACCTTTGCTCGTTTAAACAAAGATTCCACTTTACCACTCCTAAACCGTGCACTTCAGGGCGCGTATCCGCCGGGATCTACTTTTAAACTTCTTGGGGCACTCATAGCACAACATGATGGTTTAATAAACCGAACTACCGTATTTCCTTGCCGAGGGGGCTATCCACCTTTAAATGGTAAACCCAAATGCCATGCACATGGAGTAGTAAATTTACCAGGCTCTGTGGCACAATCATGTAATTCATATTATGCTTATGTATTTAAAACCATTGTAGATCAAAATAGATTTAAAAGTGTATACGACGGTTATAACCATTGGCGCGACATGGTTATGAGTTTTGGGCCCGGACATCATTTAGGTACCGACTTGCCCTATGATAAACCCGGAAATGTTCCGAAAGCGGAATACTATGATAAGATTTTTGGCAAGGGTGCCTGGCGCCCTAATACAGTAGTTTCGCTTGGAATTGGACAGGCAGAACTACTTCTTGTACCCCTGCAGATGGCTAATATTATTAGTATAATTGCCAATAAAGGGTATTATTTTACACCTCATGTAATAAAGGGTATAGGAACAAAACATGCAATTGATAAAAAATTTAAAACACAACACTGGGCAGCGGTTACAGACACTAATTATTACAATATGGTAATTGACGGCATGCAACAATGTTTTGAAAACGGAACGGCAGCTGCAGAAAAAATTTCAGGAATTATAGCTTGCGGTAAAACAGGTACTGCAGAAAACCCTCATGGTAAAGATCATTCGGTATTTGTTGGGTTTGCTCCACGACATCATCCAAAAATAGTATTGGCATGTATTGTTGAAAATGCCGGATGGGGTGGAACGTGGGCAGCTCCAATTGTAAGTTTAATGATGGAGCGGTATTTAACCGGTAAAGTAGTACGTCTTGATAAAGAAAAGCGAATTATGGAAACGGCTATTAAAGTTCCTGTAAAATCTATACGTAAAAAAAGATCCGCATGAGGTCTGAAAATTCATATTTCTATGGAATAGACCGGTTAACTGTTTTAATATACCTGCTACTTGTTGTAATGGGGTGGTTAAATGTTTATGCTGCTGTATATGATGAAAAACACGCAGTCATTTTTGATATTTCGCAAAAGTATGGAAAACAGTTAATCTGGATTTTAGGCGCGTTTATTCTGGCTATTATAATATTAATAATTGATGCCGGTTTTTTTACTTCGTTTGCATACCCTATTTATGCATTGCTATTAATTGCTAATATTTTGGTTGTGTTTATTGGAAAAGAAATTAAAGGGAGTAGATCTTGGTTTAGAGTGGGGGATATTGGCGTACAGCCTGCAGAATTTATAAAATTTGCAATAGGATTGGCCTTGGCTAAGTTTTTAAGCAATCAGGTTTTACATGATGCAAAGTCTGTTAAGGGCATTTTAAAATCCTTTTGGGTACAACGTAATACATGGTTTGCAATGTTATTTTTTGTAGTGCCATTACTGGCAATTAAAATTTTACAAAATGAAACCGGACTGGCTTTAGTGCTTACTGCATTTATAATCGTATTATACCGTGAGGGATTAAATGTAAACTACATTTTATTTGGATTTTTTATAATTGTAATTTTTATTTTTTCCTTGTCATATAGCCCTATTATAATCACATTATCATTAATTGGATTATTTTTATTTTTCTTATTATTTATTCAGCGCAATTTTAAAAATTTAACCCGTTGGGTATTGGCATTGGGATTTTCTATTATGCTGGTATTTGGTTCAAATGAAATGTATAATCGTTTGTTGCCGCATCAGCGTACCCGAATGGATGTGCTGTTGGGACGTGGTTCTGTAAATTTAAAAAAAGAAGGATATAATGTTAATCAGGCTAAAATTGCTATTGGCTCAGGAGGATTATTAGGTAAAGGGTATTTACAGGGTACGCAAACCAAATATCATTTTGTCCCTGAACAAGAAACCGATTTTATTTTTTGCACCGTAGGTGAGGAGTGGGGCTTTTTAGGCAGTATTATTGTGATTGCATTGCATTTTACATTAATTATCAGAATCATTACGCTCGCAGAGCGGCAACGCTCTGATTACAGCCGAATTTATGGATACGCAGTAGCCTCTATATTATTTTTTCATGTAACTGTAAATATTGGAATGGCATTAGGCTTACTGCCGGTAATAGGCATTCCTTTACCTTTTTTTAGCTATGGTGGTTCTTCCATATGGGCCTTTACAGTTTTATTATTTATTTTTATAAAACTAGACGCCAGCAGACTTCTCATTTTAAGATAATGACAACGCAAAAATCAAACCAACCTTTGCCGTGGTATAAACGCCATTTTCGTATTTTAATTTGGTTGGGCATAACCAGTCCGTTTTGGTTACTTATGCTTGTTATATGCGGCATCATGGTATTTGGCGATTTACCCGAAGTGGAAGACTTATTAAATCCAGAAACCAACCAAGCCAGTTTGGTGTATTCTATGGATGGTAGAGAACTTGCCAAGTATTATAACGAAAACCGTGTCAGCGTTTCCTTTAAACAATTAGATTCTAATTTGGTAAATGCACTCATTGCCACCGAAGATGTTCGGTTTTTCAGTCATTCAGGAATAGATTTTCAAGCCTTATTCAGATCGGTATATGGCGTAATTACAGCTTCAAACAAAGGTGGCGGAAGCACTATAACGCAACAGCTTGCGAAAATGATGTTTCCCCGTGAATCACTGTCGCGGCCAGCACTTGTATTCCGAAAATTTAAAGAATGGATCATTGCGGTAAAACTAGAGGGCATTTATTCTAAACAGGAAATTATTGCACTGTATCTAAATAAATTTGATTTTTTAAATCAGGCCGTAGGCATTCGATCTGCAGCTTATATTTATTTTAATACACGACCGGACAGCTTAAGTTTAGAACAATCGGCAATGTTGATTGGTATGGCAAAAAACCCATCATTATTTAATCCAATTCGAAAACCTGAAAAAGCAAAAGTGCGCCGAAATGTTGTGCTGGCGCAAATGAAAAAGTATGGTTTTATTACAGAGTCTGATTTCATGACGGCCACCAGAAAACCCCTTGGCATTCATTTTAATTCTGAACTAAATCAGGATATAAAAGCTTCATACTTTAAAGAATTTTTAAGAACCCACATGTTATCAGATTGGGCAAAAGCTAACATAAATCCAGAAACCGGTAAGGCGTATAATATTTACCGTGACGGACTTAAAATATACACAACATTAGATTCACGCATGCAGCATTACGCAGAACAAGCCGTTACAGAACATATGCGTGCGCTACAACAAACGTTTTTAAAAGAATGTAAAAATAAACGAAACGCCCCTTTTGCATATGATGTTACACCCGAACAGATCCGCTCAATTTTATGGTCTTCACTACGTCGTACCGATCGTTACCGAGTATTAAAAAAAGAAGGCCTAAGCGATACTTTAATATTGCATGCATTTAAAGAAAAAGTATCTATGCGTATTTACACAATAACTGGTGAACGTGATACCCTCATGTCACCATGGGACAGTATCCGGTATTACAAATCGTTTTTACATACAGGATTTGTTGCACTAGAAAGCTCTACAGGATTTATTAAAGCCTGGGTTGGAGGGATTAACTATAAGCATTTTAAATACGATCATGTAGGTGTCGGCCGTCGTCAAGTGGGTTCAACGTTTAAACCTTTTGTTTACGCGCTAGCCATTCAAGAAGGAAAATCACCATGCTATAAAGTACCTAATGAGCCTATTTGTATTGATAATTGGTGTCCTGACAATTCGGATGGTTCTGGAGGTGGTAGGCTTACATTAAAAAGTGCCTTGGCACGTTCTATAAATCGTGTATCGGCTTGGTTAATTAAGCAATATGGACCAAAGGCAGTAATACAATTGGCACGTCAAATGGGTGTTACCTCCCCCTTACCGGATTACCCCTCAATTTGTTTAGGTACGCCAGAAATTACACTTTTAGAAATGGTTGGTGCAATTAATACGTTTCCCAATCAAGGTACTTATATTATGCCCGAGTGTGTTTTACGTATTGAAGATCGAAATGGCCGTGTAATTTATAAATCCGAAACTAAATCAACGGAGGTAATGAATGCTGGCCGCGCGTATACCATGGTGCAATTAATGCGAGGCGTTGTTGACATAGGTACGGGTACCCGTTTGCGACATAAATACAGGCTTATGAATGAAATTGCTGGAAAAACCGGCACAACACAACGAAATGCCGACGGATGGTTTATTGGCTATACGCCTGAGTTAACCGCTGGTGTTTGGGTGGGCGGTGAAGAACGCAGTATACATTTTAACTCTACAGCTGATGGTCAGGGGGCTAGTATGGCCTTACCAATTGGGCTTTGTTTTTTTCAAAAATTTATAATGATCCCGAATTAAAAATGAGTAAAGATGGTTTTGTAAAACCGGCTTCACTGGATCCCAATTTAGATATGGACTGTTCTGATTATACCGAAGAATTAGAGGCCTCTGAACAGGCTGAAACCGACTTATTTTATTAAATATGATAGATAAAACTGTACATTCTGTTGAAACGGCTCTTGCAGATCTAAGCCACAATATGGTTATTATGGTGGGTGGATTTGGTTTATGTGGTATCCCTGAAAATTGCATAGCCGAATTGGTTCGTAAAAAGGTTAACGGTTTAACTTGCATTAGCAATAATGCCGGTGTGGATGATTTTGGATTGGGATTACTTTTACAAACCCGTCAAATAAAAAAAATGATTTCCAGTTATGTGGGTGAAAACGATGCATTTGAGCGTCAGATGTTAAGTGGTGAACTCGAAGTAGAGCTCATACCGCAAGGCACATTGGCCACGCGTTGTTTGGCAGCGGGTTATGGTATGCCAGTTATTTATACGCCTGCAGGTGTTGGCACCGAAGTGGCCATGGGCAAAGAAATCCGGCGCTTTACATACAATGGAGAAGAAAAGGAATATTTAATGGAATCAGCCTTTGAAGCCGATTTTGCTTTGGTTAAAGCATGGAAAGGAGATACGGCCGGTAATTTAATTTACCGGAGCACGGCACGTAATTTTAACCCTTTAATGGCCATGGCCGGAAAAATAACCGTGGCTGAAGTAGAAGAGCTGGTTCCCGCAGGAACTCTGGATCCTGATCACATTCACACCCCCGGGATTTATGTGCATCGCATTTTTCAGGGTAAAACCTATGAAAAACGTATTGAACAACGAACCGTTTTAAACCCTAAGGGCAGTTAAGTTTTTGCGAAAGCCACTTTTAATATTTGTACTTGGTTTGGTAACCTTAAGCGTGGTTGCATTGTTTTCATATTATCAAAAAATGATGTTTTTAGGCCCTTCAGGCATGCACCAGTGGCGGCAGGCCGATTGCTACTCCATTGCAAAAAATTATTACATGGAGGGTATGCAATTTATGGAACCAAAAATTCATTATCAGGGGGGCATGCAAGGGCATGCCGTTAGTGAATTTCCGATTTTAAATTATACAGCGGCCTGTTTATGGAACGTATTTGGAGAATCACCATTTGTGTACCGATGTTTAAATTATACAATATTTTGTGTTGTGCTGTTAATTATATCATGGCAGCTATACAATATTTTTAATTCAATTTTTAAATCCTGGTTTGTAATGGCTTTTATGGCAAGTGCACCATTATTGGCGTACTATGCTCCAAATTTTATTGCCGATGTGCCGGCATTTTCATTTGCTATACTGGCTTTTGTATTGGTATGGCGTTTTAATTTAAAACCAAATTACTTATTATTTAATGCCGCACTTATATGTTCACTTTGTGCAGTATTGTTAAAAGCCAGCAATGTTGTGCCTTTGGGTATATTATTGCTGCAGGTTATATGGTCGTGGAAAAATAATAACACAGCCGTATACAAATGGCTTTACACTAAACGCCGCTATGTACTTATATTTTTAATTACGGGCATTTTAGCTATTGCCTGTTGGTACCGATTTGCATTACAGTACAATCAAAATTTTGCAAATAATGTATTTCTACTTACTATTTTACCCATTTGGAAAATGCAAGCCGCAGATATGGCAGATAATTTTTCAGCCCTATTATACCAACATGCGCCCGTTATGCTAAATCCATTAATGTGGTTGGTGTTACTTTTACAACTTTTATATTGTATATGGCACTGCAAACGCGCCAGTGCCTTTTTAAATTTAGCTCTTGTATGTTCAAGCCTTTACACACTCTTTTATATTTTGGCCTTTTTTCAGGTGTTTAAGCACCACGATTATTATCTTATAACGTTAATGCTGTGGCCGTTTATAATTCAAGTTCATTTTTGGTCACTGGTTCAATTTAATACGCCACGTTTAAAATGGGGTATGGCATTGGCTGTATTATTCTTTTTATTTAATGCATTGCATGCGGCAGCTATAGTTCGGTTGCGTTTAATTAAAGACGATAAACTGGTTTCTTGGTATCCGTGTATTTCAAAAACCGAAAAAGATTTGGCCCAATATTTACATTGGGATTATGAACGGCATATCGGTAGTATTGAAAAACTGGAACCAGAATTACGGCGCCATTCCATAACCCGAAACGAAACCATAATTGCCATACCCGATCAGAGTTTTAATATTGCTTTAAATTTTTTAGATCAAAAAGGCTGGACCATTGCATTAGATCATTTACAAAACGATTCAAATGTTGTTTTAGAAGTGATGCATCGTAATCCCAAGTATATAGTACTTATGGATACGCATTTACTGGCTTTACCTGCTTTAAAGCGTGTTCAGCAACAATTGCAAGTGGTATTTAAACCCGGGCATGGTGCCGTTTATAAAATTAAACCCCATGCTCTTTAATTCTTTTGAATACCTGCTGTTTTTGCCTTTGGTTTTAGGCTTGTATTACGCATGTCCCAATAAATGGCGTTGGATTAGTGTATTTGCTGCGAGCTGTTTTTTTTACATGCAATTTGTACCAGCTTATATTTTTATTTTGTTTTTTATCATTTTACTCGACTTTACAACAGCCCATATTATTTGGCGAAGCACAGGTTTAACAAAGCGTCTTTGGTTAATAATTAGCTTAAGTTCAAATATTTTGCTTTTAGCCGTTTTTAAATATGCAGCCTTTTTACTAAATAATATTTTTGCTTTTTTTCAAATGGTACATTTTACCAATGCAAGCGCTCCGACTATAGATTTTATTTTGCCCATTGGATTGTCGTTTCATACGTTTCAATCTATGAGTTATACCATGGATGTGTATCGCGGGCAGCAAAAACCCGAAACCCATTTGGGCTACTTTGCCAATTATGTTTTATTTTTTCCGCAAATGGTGGCCGGCCCCATTGAACGCTATAAGCGTTTAGGAGTGTCGCTTAAAGCACCGCAAGCGCTTAGCTTTGAATCATGGCGTGCAGCCCTGTGGCTTATTGGTTTTGGATTATGTATTAAAATGGTAATTGCCGATAATTTAGCTCCTGTTGTAAATCAAATTTATGAATTAGAGCAACCAAATATTATACAAGCGTGGACGGCTGTGCTCTTTTTTTCAGTTCAAATTTATGCTGATTTTTTTGGGTACTCTACAATTGCCATAGGGTCTGCTAAACTGTTGGGTATAGAGATTATGGATAATTTTAAATCGCCCTACCGTGCAGCATCCATTACAGAATTTTGGTCACGTTGGCATATATCGTTAAGTACCTGGTTTAAAGAATATGTGTATATACCGCTTGGGGGAAATAAAAATCGCTATGGGCCCTGGGTAATTTCAATTCTTGCGGTATTTGCACTTAGCGGTTTTTGGCATGGTGCCAGTTGGACATTTATAGTTTGGGGCCTCTTACACGGTATAGCGCGCATTACAGAAGGACGACAAAAGCCGCCAAGAACTATTTTTTTTAAACGCATAATTATTTTTTTAATCGTTTCATTATTTTGGATTTTTTTTAGAGCTCCCGATTTTAAAACTGCGTGGGTTATTTGCAAAGCATGTTTTGGTTTTACCGATAATACCATTTTTACAAATTATAATTTAAGCCTGTGGTTTTGGTTTTTTTTATTATGGTTAATAGAATGGTTTTTAAACGATCAGCGCTTTGATATACGAATGTTACAAGTATCGGTTTGGAAACGTTGGTGTGTTATTTTGGCCATGGTATACTGTATTTTGGCATTTGGCGGTACCCAAGCTTTACCCTTTATTTATTTTCAGTTTTAATGCGGCACGTAAAAACCATAGCCATATTTTTTGCAGCACTTATACTAATGGAAGTATTGTATCGCATAACCAGCTTTACTTCAGATTTAAAAAAATTTAGTCCGGAGCAATACCGTCTTTTACATATTTCCGATTCAGCAGATATTTTATTTTTTGGTGAATCGTCTAACACCACATTTGCACCCTATGACAGTATACCGTATTCTATTGCAGAACTTGCGGCACAGCAAATGCCTGCATGGCGCTGGAAAAGTATTACCAAACATGCCAGCCACGCAGGAATTTATAAACAATGGTTAAACGCATTAAATCCCAAGTCTGTACCTGCATGTATTGTTATTACCGTAAATCTCAGATCTTGTAATGCCGATTGGCGTTATTCAGCACTTGAACCGGCTTTGCAGCAAGCACTGGTTATGGGTAAAGCCAGGCCAAGACTGCTTAACCGTTTTTTATTGGCTTTGGGTTTTTATCCCCATCTGTCAGAGCGTTTGGCGCAAAAAGCAAAACTTACCGAATGGGATACTACCTGCTTGCCGGTATCAAAAAACTATCCTTATAAAACGGTTCGTGCCTGGGATGATGCTTTTGCCAACGGCTATTATTGCAAGCCGGACGGTTCATGGGATATGGATAAAATACAATTGGCTTGTCACTACATAAAAAGCTATGCCTTTGCATTACATGCCGAAAATAGCCGCATTAAGGATCTTGATGCTATTGTGCAATGGGCGCAAATTAAAAAATGCACACTTGTATTTAATATTATGGCCGAAAATTTAAACTATGCAGAAACGCTGGTAGGACCTGAACTTACACGTTTAATGCGCTTTAACCGTGATTTTATTGTAAAACGGTATTCCACTAAAGGCGTTTTGGTTATTGATCATCTGGAGTCGGTAAAAGGAGCAGATTACATCGATCAAAACTGGACTACCGAACATTACAATCAAAACGGCCGAATAGCCATTGCAAAAAAACTAAGCCAAGTACTTTTAAAAAACCTGTTAAACCCCTAAATTCATTGTTTGTATGCTTGATAAAAATGGAATAGCGCGCCGCATAGCTCAAGAAGTTAAAGACGGCATGTATGTAAATTTGGGTATTGGTATACCAACGTTGGTCGCAAATTATATTCCTGAAGGTATTCGTGTGGTATTGCAATCAGAAAATGGTATTTTAGGTATGGGACCCTTTCCTGTTATGGGTAAGGAAGATGCCGATTTAATTAATGCCGGTAAGCAAACCATAACCCTATTAAACGGTTCAAGTATTTTTGACAGCGCTATGAGTTTTGGCATGATCCGCGCTCAAAAGGTTGATCTTACCATTTTGGGCGCAATGGAGGTAAGTGAACAGGGCGATATTGCCAATTGGAAAATTCCGGGTAAAATGGTAAAAGGCATGGGAGGGGCCATGGATTTAGTTGCTAGTGCAAAACATATTATTGTTGCTATGCAACAGGTTAATAAGGCTGGGCAGTCTAAATTATTACCACGTTGTGCATTGCCTTTAACCGGTGTACGTTGCGTTAAAAAAATTGTAACCGAATTAGGTGTATATGAAATTGCCGAAGGGGGTGGCTTTCGTTTGCTTGAACGTGCCCCCGGTGTAAGTGTAGATTACATTCGTGCATCTACAGCGGGCACCTTAATTGTTGACCACGAGGTATGCGAAATGCATGACTAACATTGACGTTGTTTTACCCTGTTATCAGCCTCCCAGTCAATGGCAAAAAGGGCTGATAGAGTTGTATTACAACTTAAAAGCCACATATAAGCTGCATTTTATTGTAGTACTGGATGGTACGCCAAAATTGCAAATTACAGAGGCACTTAATGACCTAACAGCCCTTGAAATTACACATACCTGTATAGAACTTAGTACAAATTTTGGAAAAGGCCATGCAATACGCCAGGGTGTTATGCGGGCAGAGGCGCCAATAATTATTTATACCGACATTGATATACCTTTTACTGTACAGAGTTTTAATTTACTATTACAAGTCCTGGTTCATCAAGAAGCTGATGTGGTTGTAGGCATTCGGGATGTTACCTATTATCAAAACCGCATGTCGGGATCGCGTCGGGCATTATCTAAAGTATTTAGAGCCTTTATAAAAACCTGCGTAAAAATGCCCATTAGTGATACCCAATGCGGTTTAAAAGGCTTTAATAGCAATGCAAAACCACTTTTTTTAAAAACCCAAATTAAACGCTACCTATTTGATTTTGAGTGGATTTATATTTTATCGCGACAAAAGGAATTACGTTTAAAACCGGTGGTGGTTGAATTAAAGCAAGGGGTTAATTTTAGACGGATGCCGCTTTGGGTGTTAATGCAAGAATTTTGGAATTTGATGCGTATTTTTATTAATGTTTAATTTAAAATAACACAATACATACATGCCTTACTGTAATCTTGTTAAAATACTAATGGTATGTATGTGTAATGCTTTAGCGAGCCCGGAGTAGCCCGGGCCGAAGGCATCGCTCTATTTTCTGTATTTATTTTTTGGGCCTTACCGCTTTGCGGTCGCCGTCTTTC
>RFNG01000122.1 GCA_009927275.1 Sphingobacteriia bacterium
CCCCAATAAGGCGTAAGCATTTGCTTTTTTGATGAATCAGAAATGATAGAAGATGAATATAGAGCCCTGTCCCATTTATACAAGTCTTCCACTGTTGAATACATGGCACCTTCTCCAGATGGTATTTCCAAGCTTACCCAAGGAAATGCATTGATATAGCCGCCATTAATTTTTGAATATCCTCTTGCGCGGTGATACAAGATTGTATCAGGTCTGTCCACACCTGAATTGTCCATGCCTGCAATTTTTAAAACATGATTTTGTATGTACTGCCTATATTTTTCACCTGAAACTTTCTCAATTATATAGCCCAGTATTAAATAACCTGAATTGCTATAATTCCATTTCGTACCCGGAGGAAAGTCAAGTGGGGTTTGTTTTAATATGTTAATCATAGAATCAATTGTCATTGGGAAAAACTTCATTCCTGGCCAATAACCTGGGAGGTCAATGTAATTCTTAACGCCTGATGAATGTGTTAAAAGCATGTGAATCGTAATACTGTCTCCATTTGGAAAATTAGAAATGTATTTCGAAAGTTTATCCTGTACCGATAATTTTCCTTGCTGTTGCAATTGTAAGATACCAGCAGCAGTAAATTGTTTTGTAATTGATCCCATACGAAATTTCGTATCAATAGCGTTAGAAATATTCCATTCTCTGTCTGCAAGACCATAAGCTTTTTTTAAAATAACTTTGTTCTGTTTCATTACCAAAACAGTTCCACTGAAATTGTTAACGTTAACTTGCGCCTGCATATACTTATCCAAGCGGTCGGTAAGCTCATTTTGCTTCGTGTCCGACAGGTTATATGCTGTCAACACGAATAGAGCTGTCGAAATGAAAACTGTTGTTAGGATAAGAGTTGTTGTCCGCTTTGTCATTTGTCTTTTTGCATTGGCACTAACTAGCTTATAGGCGCTATAAACCTTCCCCAAGCACACCGATTTGGGTGTATAAGCGCAGATTTATGGCGGATAGCTAAAATACAAATATTTAAGTATTTCATCAAACCGCGTAGCGTTCTTATAACCCCTGGTTACAATATAAAACCTTTAAGCTTATTCATTAACTTTGTAAATCAACATGGAAAATCAAATCTACCAAAGTACCCATAAAATTAGAATAGTAACCGCTGCAGCGCTGTTTGATGGTCATGATGCCGCCATTAATATTATGCGTCGCGTTATGCAATCATCAGGAGCTGAAATTATTCATTTGGGGCATGACCGTAGTGTTGAGGAAATCGTGCGTTGTGCCATTCAGGAAGATGCCAATGCTATAGCCATTACCAGTTATCAGGGTGGGCATATGGAGTATTTTAAATACATGTATGATTTATTAAAAAATGAAGGTTGCAGCCATATTAAAATTTTTGGTGGCGGCGGTGGCACAATATTACCAGAAGAAATACAAGAGTTACACCACTACGGAATAACACGCATTTATCATCCAGATGATGGCAGGGCTATGGGTTTACAGGGTATGATAAATGATGTATTAAAGTCATCCGATTATCCTTTGGGTAATGTGTGGCCGGATTTAAAAGAACTTAATTTACATACGCCCAATAAAATACTGGCCCGCATCATTTCCGCTGCAGAAAATTATGGATCAAAATTTTCAGAACAGCTGCAACAACTGGAACAGTGGGCAAAAAAATCTAAAACCCCTGTTTTAGGTATTACAGGTACCGGAGGTGCCGGCAAATCTTCATTGGTAGATGAATTGGTACGTCGGTTTTTAAGTGATTTTAAGGATAAACGTTTGGGTATTATCTCAGTTGATCCCAGTAAACGAAAAACAGGGGGTGCCCTATTAGGCGACCGCATTCGTATGAATGCAATACGCGATGCACGTGTTTTTATGCGTTCTTTGGCAACACGTCAAAGTAATTTAGCACTTTCAAAACATGTACAAGATGCCGTTAATATTTTAAAAGCTGCACAATTTGATTTGATAATACTAGAAACGGCCGGTATTGGACAAAGTGATACTGAAATTACAGATCACAGCGATTTGTCCCTGTATGTTATGACGCCTGAATTTGGTGCTGCATCGCAACTCGAAAAAATTGACATGCTTGAATTTGCAGATTTGGTAGTGCTTAACAAATTTGATAAACGCGGTGCGTTGGATGCCGAACGCGATGTAAAAAAACAATTTAGACGCAATCATAATGTGTGGGATGTGCCCGATGCGCAATTACCTGTATTTGGTACTATTGCCTCACAGTTCAACGATCCGGGAATGAACCGGCTTTATAAAGCGGTAATGGATGCTTTAGTTGAAAAAACAAAAGCGCCGCTGCAATCCACATTTCATATAACCAATGAAATGAGCACTAAAATTTACATTATTCCACCGGCACGCACGCGGTATTTAAGTGAAATAGCCGAACAATCACGTACAGAAACACAGTGGATTATAGCACAATCCGATTTAGCCGCACAATATCAAGCATTAGAGCTTGTGCAGCAGCAATCAAAACTTCCCGATTCTGTAAAATTGGTTTTACAAACCGAACGCGAAACGCTCAAACGTCAGTTGGATGGAAGCGTTTTGTATTGGCTTGAACAATGGCCACAATTAAAACAACGGTATTTAAATGAGGAGTACCGATTCACGGTACGTGATCGTGAAGTGGTAATATCCACTCAATTTGAAAGCCTGTCACATCTTAAAATCCCAAAAGTGGCTGTGCCACATTATTCTAGCTGGAAAGATTTAACCCAGTGGCATCTTAAAGAAAATTTACCCGGTTATTATCCATTTACGGCTGGCATTTACCCTTTTAAACGAGAAGGAGAAGACCCTACACGTATGTTTGCCGGTGAAGGTGCACCCGAGCGCACCAACAAACGTTTTCATTATGTTAGTTTAGGAATGCCCGCCCAGCGATTAAGTACGGCTTTTGACAGTGTTACATTGTATGGTCACGATCCGGATGTACGTCCGGATATTTACGGAAAAATAGGAAACAGCGGTGTTAGTATATGTTGTTTGGATGATGCTAAAAAGCTATACAGTGGATTTGATCTTACCAATCCCAGTACGTCGGTTTCTATGACCATTAATGGACCGGCAGCAACTATGGCTGCATTTTTTATGAATGCTGCTATTGATCAGGAATGTGAAAAATATATTATTGCCCAGGGCTTAGTTGATGCAACAAAAGCTAAAATAAAGGCACTTTATAAACAACGCGGAACCACAGTTCCCAGTTATAATGCCGCGGCATTACCAGAAGGCAATAGTGGTTTAGGATTGCTCTTACTGGGCGTTAGTGGTGATCAGGTACTGCCAAAAGATATTTATGAATCTATAAAATCCGATACGCTTCGAAAAGTTAGAGGCACTGTACAAGCAGACATTTTAAAAGAAGATCAGGCTCAAAACACCTGTATTTTTAGTACTGAATTTAGTTTGCGGGTAATGGGCGATGTGCAACAGTATTTTATAGATCATCAAATTCGTAATTTTTATTCGGTTTCTATTTCGGGTTATCATATTGCCGAAGCCGGGGCAAATCCGATTTCGCAATTGGCGTTTACGCTTTCAAACGGATTTACTTTTGTTGAGTATTATTTAAGCAGGGGTATGGCTATTGATGATTTTGCTCCGAATTTATCCTTCTTTTTTAGTAATGGAATAGATCCTGAATACAGTGTAATTGGCCGCGTAGCTCGTAGAATTTGGGCACGAGCTATTAAAAATAAATATGGTGGAAATGCCCGCAGTCAAATGTTAAAGTACCACATCCAAACATCCGGCCGTTCGT
Organism: Sphingobacteriia bacterium; assembly: GCA_009927275.1. Classification (GTDB taxonomy): domain Bacteria; phylum Bacteroidota; class Bacteroidia; order B-17B0; family Aurantibacillaceae; genus Aurantibacillus. Next base: position 3,782 of record RFNG01000122.1, read on the forward strand.
TGCATGCCCAAGAAATTGATTTTAATGACATACGCACTACACTACAGGCGCTTTATGCCATTTATGATAATTGCAATTCTTTACATACCAATGCTTATGATGAAGCCATTACGACTCCTACAGAAGAATCTGTGCGACGAGCCATGGCCATTCAATTAATTATTAACCGTGAATTGGGATTAGCCAAAAATGAAAACCCGCTTCAGGGATCTTTTATTATTGAATCTTTAACCGATTTGGTTGAGGAAGCGGTTTTACTGGAGTTTGATCGTATATCAGAACGCGGGGGCGTTTTAGGTGCTATGGAAACCATGTACCAGCGCAGTAAAATTCAAGAGGAAAGTTTATATTATGAAACGCTTAAACACGATGGCCGATATCCTATAATAGGTGTAAATACGTTTTTAAGTTCAAAAGGCAGCCCCACCATTTTGCCCAAAGAGGTTATTCGCTCTACAGAAGCCGAAAAGCAAGCGCAAATAGCAACACGTAATTTGGTTTGGAAAACATACACCGATGAAGCTGCAAATTCATTACATGTATTACAGCAATCGGCTATTCAAAATAAAAATATGTTTTCGGCACTTATGGAAGCCGTTAAATATTGCACTTTAGGACAAATTACAAATGCCCTTTACGAAGTAGGGGGGCAGTACCGCAGAAACATGTAACTGATACATATCATTTAAAAAGGTGACCAACCTCATAATGATAGATTTTATTATCACTCAATTTTGCATTAAAAAATATGCAACATTTAGTGTCACATCATAAAATTGGGTTTTTTGAACGGCTTCAATTTTCGCATTTTGCCTTAATTAGTGTTTCTATTTTGCTAGGAAGCTGTATTGGAGGTATTGCTTCCATGTTTGTATTTATGAATGGGGCTCCTTTTTGGCAATTTGTTTTAGGATTATCAATTTCAATGGCTAATTTAATTGCCAGCATTGCACAAGCTCCAACCCGTTGGGTATTTTATATTTTTATTACCTCACTTCTTGTAAATTCCATTTTGGTAGTAGTAAACTTGTAAAAAAAATGGAAGTAGTAATTGCAAATTTAAAATGTAGTGGTTGTTCGGCATCCATTACGGACGCATTAATAAAAATTAAGGGTGTAAAATCGGTTAATGTACTATTAGATGCGGATACTGTTAAATTAGAAACCGATCCTCAGGTTAGTCGTAACGAAGTGGTGCAAACGCTTTTAAAATTAGGTTATCCCGAAGCAACAGCAGAAAACGGATTATTATTAAAATTAAAAAGTTATACTTCCTGTATGATTGGTAAATTAAAATCCTAATTAATTGCAATACATTAAAGTACTTTCATGCTTATTCAATATAATATTGTAGTAGGGTCCAGTACCTGGTATCGTTTGGTTTCAGTTTTACATTAATTTTTAAATGGCCAGGTTTTGCATTAAAATCTAATGCATACATATATTGATTTGTTGTAAATTCAATCGTTTCATTATTATTTGTTGCAAATACGCTTATAGGTTTTTTACATTGAAATTTAAAATGTAAGCGGCCCTCATTAAGGGTATAGCTTATTGGGGCATCTTGTATTTTAATGGGAACATCAACACTATATACTTTGGGCGATTTTAGTTGATGGTTTTGCAGGGCGGCAGTTAATAACGTTGTGGGATTAATTCCTAATTTTAAAAGCCAAGTAAATTCGTTTGTTAGCGTTTCAAAAGCATGTTTTTGAACATTAATAGATGTAAGACACCACTGGGGGTCTTCCGGGTAGTGAGAAAATATAAATGCATCTGGGTTGGTCATAAACCAATAATCATCAAATTCTTTAACGGTTACCAATGCACCATTGATAGTTTTACCATATCCGCTGCCCCAAGTAGCATCAATAAGATACCATGTTGAATTTACCTTTATGGCATTCCAAGCATGATTACTTTTTGTAAAGCGTTCACCTTCATAAGATCCATAGCCTTTTGAATATCCACTAATACTAACACATTCAAGACCCATTAGAGTTGCTATAGATTTAAAAAGGTTGCTATAACCAGCACAAACCGCTTTTTTATTTTGAAATACAGATGCAGCATCAGTAGCTTTATAATTTCCGGTATTATAGCCATTATCATCATAATTTATATGAATCGCCATCCATGTGTAGAGTAAACGTGCTAGTAAAATGGGGTTTTGCGTGTGCTTTAAAAAATAGGTTGCTAAAGATTCTATGGAGGCATCTTCTATGGCAGGTGTATTTTCTGCAATTTTATCCATGCGGGCTAAATCCTCTGATGAAACTTCTGGTATTTGTAAAGCGTGTTGTGTTTTAAGGTTTTCATTTTCATCTGGATGTAACGCCGTATTTGAGTATGATTCAGATTGAGAATTTTCAATTTGAACCTGCGACAAAAAAATGGCGGTATCTTTTGCATTATCAGATTTTAAATTACGATCAGGATCTTCAATTGTATTTGAATTGTAAATCTTGTTGTTACACCAGTTTAAACAGTTTAAACGGTTTTTAAATTTATAGGCCAGTTCTTTGGAAATGGTATACGCATTTCCTATTAGCAAAACAGGTACTTTTCGTTCTTCTGTAGCAGTATATATAGTATATAAACCATCATTATCCGGAAAAATGGGTTCATCGTTCCAAAAATCAAACAGGGTATACTGCGGATTGTAAAATACATTTGCATAATCTCTGCGGGTTCCTGGTTCACGTTGTATATAACGTTCTTGAGAATAAGATGGCAATACTGAAATAAGCCATAGTAAAATTGTAAAAAAATTACGATTTATTATGCCCCCAGCGGTAGCCATTATGTGGTATGTTAATGTGATCTAAAATACGGTGTACCACTGTAAAACATAAGTCTTCGATGGTTTGCGGATTGCTGTAAAAAGAAGGGGTGGCTGGTATAAGTATAGCGCCGGCTTGTGCAACACGCTGCATATTTTCTATATGAATAGTATTATAAGGGGTTTCGCGCAATACTAAAATTAGTTTTTTTCGTTCTTTTAAACACACATCGGCTGCACGTCCAATAAGGTCATTGCTTAACCCGGCGGCAATACGACCCAGTGTACCCATACTGCAGGGACAAATTACCATTGTATCTGGAGCTGCTGAGCCGGAAGCTACCGGACTAAAAAAATCATTATTTTTTACATACGTAAACGGATATGCTTTTAAATCCTGTTGGGGTTGTTCAATGTTCCACACCGTTGCCGCATTAGGGCTTTGTAGCACGTAAACAGGATTAATGAGCATATGGTGGGTTTTTAAAGCATCCATAAGCAATCGTGCGTAAATACTGCCACTGGCTCCTGTTATAGCAAGGGTTAGTGAAGGTGTTTTCATATTAATGTGATAGGGTATATAAAACAGCTAAACACATAATATTGTTGTAAAGACCGCGATTAAAAAAGTTGGCAATGGGATTTCCAAAATTTACATATGGGGCAGGATTAATAAAATCACGTATAGGAATTACAGAATTTGAATTTCGTAATTCAACAGTCCATTTTGAAAACTGTTTTTGAAGTGCAATACTTAGCATAAGATCAAAGGGTTTAAAGCTGTTTTTTTCGTTTAAATTTTGGTAGTTGTAAATTTCAGAGCTAAACCAAAGTACAGATCCCGTAAGCCCACACAGGGCAGTATAGTTCTTTTTTAATTTGTACATGGCAAAAAATGGAATATCCACATAAGCTAAACGTACCACATACTGTTCAGGATTAGTTTCATTGGCATTATGTTGTGCGCCGCGTTCTGAAATTAATAGTCCCGAACGGTAATGCAGTTTTGATTGCGTTTTAAAAATCCAGTTCATGCCAAGGCTAAGCCCTGGTTTATTATATCCAGAATATGAATCGCCATGAATTTGGCAGCCCTGCAGGGCGAGTTCGGGTTGAATGTAAAAGCGCTTTGATTGTGCCCAAATACAACAAGTGTTAAAGCATAAACATAAAATAAAAATAGCCAAGCGCATTTGTTTATGTATAGGTTTTAACAATACCGTATAGGGTGTCGCGTTCAACAGGTGTTCGGCCAAGTGCTTTAATAAGGTTTACCAGTTCATCAGTACTCATTTTGGGGTGCTGTTCTTCGGCACCTGCCATACTGTATATTTTGGTAGTATCGTCAATAGTACCATCGATATCATTGGCTCCAAATTGCAAAGCCAATTGTGCTGTTTTTCGTCCAATCATAGCCCAATAAGCCTTTATATGCGGAATATTATCTAAATAAATACGACTGATGGCATAGTTTCGTAAATCTTCAATTACAGACACCTCGGCTACATGCGCCATTGCATTATCTTTATTTCTAAACTTTAAAGGTATAAAAGCCTGAAAGCCTCCGGTTTTATCTTGAAGTTGCCGTAAACGGTCCATATGATCAATACGTTGCTCAAATGTTTCAATATGTCCATATAACATCGTGGCATTTGAATGTTTGCCCATCTGGTGCCAGGTTTCATGTGTTTCCAGCCAATATGCCGAACTGCATTTGCCTCCGGCAATTTCGGTTCTTAAGGTTTCATCAAAAATTTCGGCACCGCCGCCGGGCATACTGCCTAAACCGGCATCAGCTAAACGTTGTAAGCCTTCGGCGGTACTTAGTTTGGCCTTTTTAAAAATATAAAACAATTCAACCGGTGTAAGTGCTTTAATGTGTATATCGGGTCTGTGTTGGCGAATGCGATTAAACAGGGTTTCGTAAAAAATAAAATCTTGTTTTGGAATTACACCTCCGGTAATATGAACCTCTGTAACCGGAATTCCATCATAAGCCTGCAATTTTGATATAATTTGATCTATTTCCAAAGCCCAGCCTTCATCCTGTTGTTTTAAAAGTCTTGAATACGAGCAAAACGAACAAGTATAAACACATAAATTGGTGGGCTCAATATGAAAATTGCGGTTAAAAAAAACGTTTTTCTGATGCCGTCGTTCATTAAGTAAATTGGCTAATGCTCCAACAAAACCCAAACTGGCCTTTTCGTATAAATATAATCCGTCACGGTTACTGATACGTTTTCCGGCATCGCAGTCTTTTGCTATGCGAATAAGTTCGCTATCATGTTCGTGGTTTAGTAGGCGCGTAAAACTCATATGTAAAGGTAATAAAGTATTAATCTTTAATCCATATCATAAGGCCCTTTAAATAATCACCTTCTGGAAATTGTGGTAGTACAGGATGATCGGCGCCCTGCATAAGATGTTGCATAATTTGTATGCTGCGATGAGATTCCAATGCCGCCGAAATAATGGTATTATAAAACAAATTACGGTCAACTACGCCGCTACAGCTAAATGTAAATAACAAACTGTTTTTAGGAGCATGTTTCATGGCAATGGTATTTAAGCGTTTGTATGCCGTTACAGCCTGATGTTTACTGCTACGGTGTTTTGCAAAAGCGGGTGGATCTAAAATTATCAGATTGTGAAGCGCTGCCTGTTCGCGTAATACGTCAAAAACATCTGCTGTAATATACGATCCTGCTTGTAACGCATTACGTTCAAAATTATGTTTACAGGCTTCCATTGCCGGTTTACTGACATCAACCGATGTTACAGAACCTGCCTGTCCTGCAGCTGCATATACTGAAAACCCACCGGTGTATGCAAACGCATTTAGCACATGACGTGCTTTAGAATGATTTTTTACCAAAGCGCGATTATCCCGTTGATCAATAAAAAAACCTGTTTTTTGCCCTGTGATGCGATCTACTAAAAACGAATGGCCGTTTTCATTAACCCAAACGGGTGCAGTGTCTGTTCCAAAAATAAGTCCGTCGGCAGGCACATTACCAAGGTGACCATGTTTTTGAAGCGACTCAAGTTTTAAATAAATAGACTTTAATGCGGCTCCAAAAAGGGATTGTAGGGTTAAACTAATAATTTCAGTAAATGTATACAAACCTTTATGGTGTAATTGCATTACCACATGTCCATTATAATAATCTAAAATTAAACCCGGAACACCATCCCCTTCGCCAAAAAACAAACGACATACATTTGTTTGTTCGCTAATTAATTGTAATTGCTTGCGCAATTCAACGGCCTCTTGTAATTTATGATGCCAAAAGGTTGCATTAAGTTCAGTTTTGTTAAATTCAACAAGGCGCACCGCAATACTCCCATCACTGTAAAATCCTGTTCCCAAAATATCACCTTTAGAATTTGCTACCCAAACCACATCACCTGATTGTAATCCCGATTCACGTACTTTTAAAGCACCCGAAAAAATCCAGGGATGGCGGCGTAATACCGAATGTTCTTTACCCAAATGTAAAACAACACGAGGATACGTTTTTTGCATGGCATAAAGATAACCCTATGAAAGCTAATATTTCTATAAAATGTGCGTCTTTAGTTTTATATTCGTAAAAAATAACATTATGTCCATTTGGAGAAAAAAGCCAATAGCAGCGTATCATGCCGATATGCAAAAAAGTGAACTTAAACGCGTACTCAATCGTTGGGGTTTAACCTCTTTAGGAATTGGGGCCATTATAGGTGGTGGTATTTTTACGCTTACGGGTATTGCTGCGCATGATCATGCCGGTCCTGCCTTAGCATTATCATTTATTATTGCCGGAATAGGTTGCTTGTTTGCTTCATTGTGTTATGCGGAATTTGCAAGTGTGTTACCTGTTGAAGGATCCGCTTACGCCTATGCGTATGGTACAGTTGGTGAATTGTTTGCTTGGTTTATAGGATGGAATTTAATTTTAGAATACATGATGGGTGCTACTACTGTTGCAGTTGCATGGAGCGGATATTTTAATAAATTATTGCATCTGTTTGGCATACATATACCGGAGTGGCTTGTAAATGATCCCATTACCTATGGTGGCCAATCGTTTAATATTTTAGCTTTTTTAATAACTTGGGTTATAACCGCCATTTTAATAAAAGGAATTAAAGAAGCTGCATCAACCAATAACATCATTGTGGTATTAAAAGTGGCTGTAGTTTTGTTTGTAATTTTTGCAGGTGCGTTTTATGTGGAGCCAAGTAATTGGACACCCTTTATTCCCAATGAAGTTAAGGGTGCTGATGGTACAATACATTTTGGTTTTGGCGGCGTGTTAACAGCTGCAACCATTGTATTTTTTGCATATATAGGCTTTGATGCCGTTTCAACACAGGCCGGCGAAGCTATAAATCCCAAAAAAGATGTTCCATTTGCAATTATTGCATCCTTAATTTTATGTACACTTTTGTATATAGCAGTTTCACTCGTATTAACCGGTATGGTTCCCTATAATCAACTTGATTTAAAAGCACCTGTGGCCTCTGCATTTTCAGGTGCCGGCATAACCTGGGCTGTTTATTTAATTACAATTGCAGCTACAGCTGGTTTAATGTCGGTTATGTTGGTTATGATGTTAGGGCAAACCCGTATTTTTTTAGGAATGTCAAAAGACGGTTTATTACCTAAGGGTTTGTTTGGTAGTTTACACCCCCGATTTAAAACACCTTATAAGTCTACATTATTAGTTGGATTTATTATTTCTATAGTTTCAGCCTTAACGCCCATTGACCGAATTTCTGAAATGTGTTCAATGGGTACATTATTGGCATTTGCCATGGTGTGCATAGCTGTACTAATTTTACGCATTAAGCAGCCCAATTTAGATCGACCCTACAAAACACCTTGGATTTACTTAGTTGCGCCACTTGGTGCCGGGTTTAATTTATTTTTAATGTCTCAGGTAAGAATAAATACCTGGTATGCATTTATAATTTGGGGAAGTTTAGGTGTACTGGTTTATTTTTTATATAGCAGAAAACACTCGCACTTACATCCTGTTAAGTAAGTTTATAAATTGAAAAGTCTTTAGTTTTTGCAATTATTCCTTTGGTGTATGATGATATAATGGCATTGTGTTTTTCAAGTGTTGAGTTTAAAACAACCAGGTACCGTGCACCTAAGTGAATACAGGTCGTCATGTTTTCGGCTTTGTCTTGAATATTATAATTGGTCCATCCTTTACGATTTAAAAAGTATAATGAGGTATTTATGCTGTTATCTGAAATAGAGATAATTTTATCATTAGCGGAAATGCCAATTGTTAAAAGTTGTTTTTTTAAAGTTTCAAATTTTATATAAGTTAATGCATACGCGCTGTTATGCCAGCTTGTAAATTGATATCGCTGTTCCATTCGTCGTTTTGTAAAATCAATGTTATGCAACAATCCAATGCATAAAGCTACAAGCATGTATTTTGAATGTAAGTTAACCTGATTTTGTTTTAAAATTAAAAAAAACACCATTAATATTACCGGAATTATAATGTACAGATTTATACAATAATAATCATGATCTTTTAAGGCTTCAAAAAATAACAGTACATATATAATTAACCCTAGCAGTGTACATACACACAAATAAAATAAAAATGTATCTGTAATGGATTTTCGATTTTTTAATACATAGATGTAGGCAATTGCAATACAAACGGTTGTAATGCCTCTAAAATAATCCCATGTAAAATGGTCGTAAATGGCCCGTATAACATTTTTTATTTCAAAATAATGTAAATCCCAAATGGGTAAAATGCCAGTTAAAAACATACCCGCATTAAACTTGGCATTATAGGTTATAGCATATCTATACCAAATGCCTTGTAGGATAAAAATAAAAATCAATCCAAGGCATAGCTTTAAATGTTTAATTACATAGGGGTAGTGTGGTTTAAAATAAAAGCAGTATTGAAATAAAATTGTACCCAAAACAGAAATAGCTAGTAATTGAGAAGATAGTTTGAGTAATCCGGCTAAACAAAAAAATAATAAAAGGCTTAACAACGACGTTATACGTTCAGTTTTAAGATATTGTATGGTATGGTATAATCCAATAAAAGAAAGCGAAAGTGCAGGTATATCACTTAATACATTGTGGGCATAATATACCAGGGTAGGTGCGCTGAATAATAACATTGCAGTAAAAATGGCAAGAAATGTATTTGATGTTATCAATTTTACAGTTTTAGCTACATATACCAAACCAGTCCAAAATATAACTAACATTAAGCCCCGGTAAACAAACATGTAGTTGCCTGTTACATGCCATATTTTAGCCATAAAATAATAGAGTAGTGGAAATTCACTACAGGTTTTACCCGTACCGTCAAAACCTAAATTATGTATATGCGGTTCCCATAGTGGATAATTGTATTGATAATAATTTAATGTCATAGATAAGCAATCGCTTTGCCGCCATAAGTGTATGCTTTGCGGTGCATCATTAAGATGATCAAATAAACCATAATAAAAACTTGCAAGGATTAACAAGCAGCATAACAGGCTATAAGTATACCGCGACAGATGCACGATTAAATTTACATTTTAATGTTTAAAAGAATCAGGATATCAAAAGGTTTTTAAATTTTAATTAATTCGTAACAATTGGTTTCTGTTTATTTAAATATTTCTGTAAGTGTATCAAAAATTGTATTTTTAAATATAACATGCTTAATATGAAATTTCTTTTTCAAATTTTTATTTTACTTGTATCCTCTGGTATAGTTAAGAGCGCTGCTTTAAATACATTTCCTATAGTTCCCAATGTAGGTCAAGTTAGTGATCAATACTTTAATTTACGGCCGGATGTATTTTATGTTGCTCAGGCTTCAGATTTACAATATGCCTTTAAAACATCTGCCTGGTCCATTCAACAGTTTCGATTTTCCAATACTAAATCCAATACAGCTAATATGCTGCATGCCGCTGTTAAATCACCAGCCCGGCATCAATTGGAGGTATACCGTACCGACTGGACATTAGTAAACAGTAATATGGTTAATCCTAAAGCCTATATAATATCACCTGATTATGATGTGTATTATAATGAAACATGCCCCCTGGGAACAGGTCCGGTTTACCGATATGCCACTTTAAAATATGCCAACGTATACGCCGATATTGATTTGGTTTTTGATTTTCAAAATCAAAATTTAAAATACCAGTTTGAGGTTAAAACGCCGCAAACTTACACCAATATTGTATTGCAGTGTAAAGGCGCTGATACCATCTACATTAATACTCAGGGCCAATTGGTAATTAAAACACCTTTTGGTTTGATGATTGATGAAAAACCCATTGTGTTTCAAAACGGAAGTAAGTTAAAGGCTGAGTGGATTTTAACACCTTTAGGGATTTCATTTTATATTCCATTTTGGAATCCAAAATACCCTTTAATTATTGATCCTTTGGTACGCAGCTGGGGTACATATTATGGCGGCAGTTTTACGGATTATATGTCATACACTTGTACCGATAAATTTAATAATGTGATTGCATCCGGTTATACCGAGTCTCCAACAACTTTAAATTTAGCTAGTAGCGGAGCACATCAATCCACCTATGGTGGTGCTGGTGCATCTAATTATCCGGGTGATGCGTTTTTAGTTAAATTAAATTCACAAGGTCAACGCCTTTGGGGTACATATTACGGCGGATCTGGAAATGAATTTTCAAATATGGTTTGCGCTGATACGCTCGGTAATATTTATATGGTGGGTGGTACCAGTACTACTAACACTGCTGTAATAGCTACGCCTGGTGCGTATCAGCAAAATTATGCGGGTGGATCAAATAATGGTGATGGATTTATTGTAAAATTTAATTCGGCCGGACAACGTATTTGGGGAACCTATTATGGTGATTCGGGTGATGATTGGATGATAGGTGCCTGTATAAATACTTTTAATCAGTTGTATGTATGTGGTGGTGCGTGGTCTGTAAATTCGGGATTTTTTGGAAGTGTTGGCTCGTATCAGCCGCAGCATTACGGTACCAGTAATAATGCCGATGCTTATATTTCAAAATTTACAGCCAATGGTCAGCGTATTTGGAGTACGTATTTTGGCGCCAGTGGTTATGATAATGCACACTATTGTATTGTGGATGCGCAAGATCGGCTTACTATTTTAGGTGCCACATCTTCAACAGAAACCGCCATTATTGCAAGTGCAGGAGCCTACCAACCACAGTATGGAGGCGGTACAAATTTCGGCGATATATTATTGGCACAATTTAATGGAAATGGCCAGCGTTTATGGTCTACGTATTATGGTGCAGCAGATGATGAATATGCCAGTAGTGGCCTGTACGACAATCAGGGTAATATAGTAGTTACCGGCATCACAAGCAGTACAACATCGGTCGTCATGACTTCTACAAACGCCTTTCAGGCTCAGTACGGAGGCGGTAATTACGATGCTTTTATGGCCAAATTTACTAGCAATGGACAACGCAGTTGGGGCACATATGTTGGGGGTCCACTTTTAGAAGATTGGCCCTTTGTGGCCATAGATGCGCAATCAAATTTATATTTAACGGGGGCAACCGCATCCAGTGTGGGTTTAAGCACATCGTGTTCGTATCAAGAACAATTTGGCGGTGGCACGCGCGATATGTTTTTTTCAAAGTGGAATTTAAACGGCGCACAACTATGGTCATCGTATTATGGCGGTACCGGAGCAGAGGGAGTATGGCCCTGTATCGCAGTAGATTCAAATTTAAATTTGTATTTAACCGGGTCATCAACCACACCTACTGGTACAGTAATTGCTAGTCCTGGCAGTCAACAACCCTTTTATGCTAGTAATAATAATTTAAACAGTACGGCATGGGATGGATTTATAGTAAAATTTCCACCTTGTCAGGCACAAACTCCGGCTGTAATTGCACAAACGGTTGTTTGTTCGGCCACACGGGCGGTTTTAACAGCTGCTCAAAATTGTGGTTTGCGATGGTACGATGCTGCTACGGGTGGAAGTTTAATGTCTAGTGCAGCACAATTTACTACACCGGTGTTAACATCAAATACCGCGTATTACGTTGAAGATGTTTCATGCGGAGTATCCTCAGCACGTAGTATGATTCAATTAGCTGTTTTAGCTTCACCCAGTATAATGGTAACGGCTTCTAAAAATCCAATTTGTAAAGGGGAATCGGTAGTTTTAAGTGTTACAGGAGCAGCACAATTTAATTGGACCGGACTAGGTAGTAGTACTTCTACGGTATTTATTACTCCCTCCGTTACCGCTATTTATACGGTGGTTGGTACCGCCAGTAATTCATGTACCGATACTAAAACACTGGGATTAGTTGTTAACCCCTGTTCTGATATTATACAACATGATTCAGATGTATTTCAGTTATATCCTAATCCGGTTTCGGATGGCTTACATGTAGTATCGAATTCACAAGAAATGCTCATAATTTTGGATGTTCATGGTAAAATAATAATGCAACATGAATCTAAAGCTAATTCTACGTATATAGATATACATGCTTTTAAGCCTGGTGTATATTTTATTTTAAATAATACGGGCCGTGTATCCCATAAGTTTATAAAGCTATAAATGCAGTATATTAAAATTAATTCATAAGTATTTTACAACATTAATTTACATAACTGATGTAACAATAATGCTAAATAAAAACGTAATAACAATCGTCTGCATTTGCTTAATTAACATTACTGTTATTTGGTATTTAAGACTATGTATTAGGGTAGGTGCCTCAGACAAAGGAATTATTCTATTTTGGCTTTTTTATCCGCTTCTCATTTTAGCACATTTGATAATTATGTTTTTAATAAAAAAACACAATAGGCAACTAAAGAAATTTATAGGCTATATTATAGTTACACTAACAATTCTATTTTTTCCATTGCTTATTACAATTTATTAAATGCGAAATGACAAAATAAATTCTATAGTATTAATATTGTGCATGTTTTTAGCTTTAAATTACGCGTGTAACGTAAAATCAAAAGACACCAAAACGGTTAATTCATTGGTTAAAACGCAGGGTTTAAAAAAATGTAATTCCCTAGATACATTAAAACTTATTGAGTATGCATGCAGCGATTTTTTAAACCATTATTTTAAATGTTTTAAAATAAAACCGGATACGGTTTACCTGCTTCAAAATGCTACTCTGTTAAATACGTTACCGTATTTCAATAGGGCGCATGCGTTTACGTATTGGAAGTATACATTACCCGAAAATGCCAAACACCTTGCCTCTGTTCATAGTCCAGCGGTTAATTGTATCATGTGGTTACATGCTGTATTTCCTGAAGTAATATGGGTAAGTTTTTTTCCTGAATTTAAACATCAAGCCGATTTTAATATTCGGTATCATTTACAATCAAATCAATTTAAAACCGATATGCAATCGTCGTTTGTGTATCTCTATAGAGCCGATTCTGTGTTTCGATTCCATCTTGAATCCCAAACCAGCACGTTAATAAATTACAAAAGCAATACATCCCAGTTTTAAAATTTGTGTCATATATGAAAACTAATGATCACCCCAACGTGTATATTCAAACGTTACCTGAAGACCGCAAACAGGCAATAATAAAATTACGGCAAATTCTAACCAATAACCTTCCTGAAGGTTTTATGGAACAAATGGCTTATGGTATGATAACCTATGTTGTGCCCCATACGCTATATCCACCCGGTTATCATTGCAATCCTAAACAAGCGTTACCATTTATAAGTATTGCTTCTCAAAAACAACATATTGCCATTTATCACATGGGTTTGTATGCTAATACTAAGCTATATCATTGGTTTATTTCAGAATACTCAAAACATAGTGCTCAAAAACCCGATTTGGGTAAAAGTTGTATTCGGTTTAAAAAAACAGAACATATTCCGTATAACCTTATTGCGGCTTTATGTAAAAAAATGTCTGTTAGCGATTGGATTAAATGCTACGAAACGCAATTTCATAAAACCACAAAAAAAGCTAGTAAGTCTTAAAATGATTTAAACATTCGTTAAAATAATCAGTTGTTAAGTGTTTTTAAATATTGTTTAGGAGTGTTATGATACTTTTTTTTGTAGGCACTTATAAACTGACTGGTATTGTGGTAGCCCACAGCACATGCAGCTTCTTTTACACTGTACTGATGCTGATACAATAAATAATGTGCCTGTTCTAATTTGGCATTTAATACAAACCCGTAAACGGGCATGCCATATACCGATTTAAAACGGGTTTTTAAATGTTGAATATTAATATTAAACATTTTAGCTATTTGTGTAAGAGTGGGTGGATTATCCAAATGATTTAAAAGATATTCTTTAATTTGTTTGATTTGTTGTACCTGACTATGATCTTTTAAGTATGGGCATGAGCTTTGCGCGTCATTAACAGGGCTAAGTAAATTTCCTAAAATTTGCATCATTAAACCTTCTTGTACCAAATGCCTGGCAGGTTCTTGTTGCCATTCGGCAGAAAAATCAAAAATCAATCGGCACAACTCATGGGTTAGTTTAACTTGCTCATACAAGCGTTGGCCGGCTTTAGCCATTTCAAATATGGGCCAGTTAGGAACCGATGCATAAAATGGCATAAACCGTTGATGCAGGGCATCAAACGTTAAACTCATACACACCACGGTTGCGCCTTTTAAGCCATTAAGTACGGCAGCAAATTCGGCTTGCGGATTATAAATAATAAAAGCCTGTGATGCGGGAAGCGTTCGCTGGTAATTGGAATTAAACTGAATGTTTAAATCTTGGTTTAAACATAAAATAAAATGAATTTTTCCCGCTTGTAAGCGGCAATCAAATTTTAATTTTCGGTTAAAATGAAAGCAATGAGATTCAAAGGGAGCTGTAATATTTCCTTTAAGATTATTTTTTTCTAATTCTATCATGTTTTGAATGTGCAATAGTATTAATTTTTCATGTATAATAAAGTTTTTAATATGTTTCAATTAGAGTATTAATATTTCCGATAAAGGTATTTTATAAATTAAGTCCAAGTACTTTTGTGCTGCTTTGAAAACTATAACCCAAATTGTAAGCTTTTGTTTATGTTGTTACGTTTCAATTTTTAAGGCCCAAAACAGGGGGGCACTGCAATTAGGTCCCTATGCAAACGAACTGTTACCTAACCAAACGCCGGTTCACGTAAAGGTTTCAAAAACACCAAATGGTATTACAGTTTTTTCAAAACAGCAGCGTATAATAATAGATTCTTTACTTCCCGGTATATGTAACTTTAGTATTTATATTGCTGGTTTTGAGCCGTTGTACATATATGAAATGCAAATTGATCCCGGAAAAACAACACGCGTTGAAGATCCGCTTATACCACAATTACAAAATTTAGATACAGTGGAGGTTGTAGCTTCACAGTCTCATAACGCGGCATCACACCTGGCATTAACATGGAATGAATTGTATCGTATGCCCGGTACAGCACTTGACATAACCAAAGCCATGCAAAGCTATCCGGGTATTTTGCCAAAATCAGGTTTTGGTTACCATTTAAGTTTTAGGGGCGGGGCCAGTTTTGAAACAGCATATTTTATTGACGGATTTCCTGTTTCAACCATAAATCATTTTGCCATACAGGGTGCCAGTGGAGGTCCAAATGCACTTTTTAATATGGATTTTGTAAAGCAATTAAACCTTGCCCAGTCGGCAATGCACTCTGAATTTGGTAATGCCCTTAGTGCTGCGGTACGAATAGAACAACGCGAAGCACGGGCAGACCGCTGGGGTGGGCGTTTAACGCAAGGCGGAACAGACTACGGACTTATGTTGGAAGGTCCATTAGGAAAAAATGCGGGTTTGCAGGTAAGTGCCCGCAATTCATTTTCACAATATTATTTAAAGGCATTTAATGTTCCTGTATTACCAGCTTATTCTGATTTGCAATACAGATTGCATATCCATCTTAATGCAAACAGCGATGTATTGTTAACCGGTATAGGAGGGTGGGATCAATATCAACTTAATACGCAAGGGCGTGCCTCAGATGCATTGCTTTATAATATTGGATATATTCCACAAGGTCGTGTCATAACACAAATGTCGGGATTACGTTACCGCGTTTACAAAGGCGCACACATGTTCCAGGCACAGGTTTCGGTAGATTATTCCAGCAACACAGCTATAAAATTTAAAAACAATTCTCAACATCCAACCGATTTAATTTTCAACTTTAATAGTACAGACTTTAAAATTCATTCAAAACTCCAACACGATTATTCTTTACACAATCAAGTTACCATTAGTAGTGGGGTAGTGCACTCATCCAATCCATTGCAGTTAAACCTATGGCAAAAAGAACTTAACAAATTGTATTTGCAAGACACGGTATCGTTAAAAACGCACATGCAGATAACGTATTTTGCACTGTACAGTAAAGTTAAAATGTCGGCCTTTCAAGATAAAATTAGTGCGCATGTTTTTTTACGTACCGAACAATGGGCCCTATGGCCATCTACTAATTCTAAAATTTGGATGTCACCTGCTGCAATGCTTTCAATTAAGATTTTTGAAAATTATAAATTTCAACTTTCATACGATTGCAGTCGGCAATTACCACCAGGCATTGCATTATTATATAACGCTGTTAATCAACGAACAGAAGCATTGGTACCCATTACAAGCCAACAGTTTCAAGGGCATATACAATATCAAAAATCTACTCAGTTTTCGGCTTCCCTAACAGCATATTATAAGTATTATACAAAATATCCATTATTGCTAAACGATTCCATTTCCTATGCCAATGCAATGGCCGCTTATGTAAGTCTTGCCAATCAACCTGTTATCCCCGAATCTAAGGGCTATAGCTATGGAATATTAGGTTTTGCCCAATACCGATTAAAAAATGGATTTTACGGACAATGCAACATCAACTTTATTCGTTCGTGGTTTACCAACAAAAACTCAGTACTTTCTCCTTCGGTATGGGATCCTCAATTTTACAGCACACTTTCATTAGGACGCGTATGGGGAAAAGCCTGGCACATGGGATTTCGTTTGCGGTACTCCAGCGGCACACCTTATACCCCTTATGATCTGTTAACTTCTTCAAAGCAAGCGCAATGGGATTTATACCAACGTGGTGTATATGATTTTAATCGCGTTAACAGCAAACGTTTGCCTGCGTTTTACCAATTGGATTTAAGATTAGAAAAAACCTACACATTTAAATCACAAACCTTTACATGGTTTTTAGATTTAAGTAATGCAACAGGAGCGGCATTACCACTTATGCCTTATCTCACAGTGCAGCGTGATGCCAACAATCAACCCCTGCTTGATTCTGCACTACCCGGACATTACAAAATGTTAGAATTGCCATCTGACACCGGGAGACCATTGCCTACACTGGGGTTAATTTGGAATTTTTAATTAAGGAAATAAAACAATGTGCCGCAATTCACGGGTTTTAATTTTATATTCTACTGTAAAATACTGATGTATTAATGTAAACGGTAACAGCGGAGTTCGGGTGTGTACAGCAATATAACATTCATCAGGACGCTCTATCTGAAACACAGGTCTTGAATAGGTTACACTTTCACAATTTTTTAAAACTGTATCTATCTTCATACTTGATAATTCACAACGTAAAATACCGCGTTGGTGTTCCCAATACACATAAGTATCATAATTGTCTATAACCGGATTTTTAAATGCTGTTGCACCGTTGGCAGGATTAAATGTACCGCTTATAAGTGCCCGCTCAGCTTGCGTTGACATATCGCGGATTACCAACGTACTTTGATTATTTAAAATACGTTGGTATAAAATACTGTTTGAGGTTTTAAAGCATGCAAAATCAGGAATTCCTATGGGGTTTGTGGAAATAAACTGACCGTCGGGTTTAATTTTAATAATTTGACTGCCAACATTTAAAAAGGTAGACTGATAGAAGTAAATAAAATTTCCAGTATAATCCCAGCTGGGAGCATGTGATACATTATTTGAACTCAGCTGTGTTAAGCTGTCACCATTAGATTTTATCTTAAAAAGGTTTTGTTCAATGCTACTGAAAACAATCCAACCGCGTTTGTTAACACTTGGGGCATAAGGCCCGCAATAGCCTAAAAACTGACGTGTTTTACGAGGTAAGTTATAACAGTATAATTTATTACTACCGGCTTGATCTCCTGCAGCCATGTAAATCACCTCGCTTGAATTAGCGGGATTATACATAAACTGTATTACATTTTCTTCTCCATTACGTGTACTGTCGTTCCATCCAAATGGCACGGGCTCATTGGGTAAATTTTTACATGTAAAAACATCAGAACTGGTATCTGCCGGAATATCCTTTACAGTTGGCGGTGCTAACTCATTTTTGGTGCAACTAAAAATTCCAAAGCCAATCAGTACAATCCGGAATTTTAAAAACATGTTATTTTTTATATGTTTCCGCAAGTTTTATAGCAGCATATAAATTAATAATACCTCCGGTTTTACTTAATGAATTAAACGCAGAAGGCGATGCAGAAGCATCCTCAGCCCCCGTATTTAAAATCATATTGCTGTACTTAGTATTTGCACTTTTTAGTAAGATGTCTTTTATTTGAGTTGCTGTAAGATGCGGAAAATAAGCTTTTAAAACAGCTGCTACACCAGCAGTAACTGGACATGCCATAGAGGTTCCACTGGCATTTTTATATTCGTTTTCGGGTGCTGTTGAGTAAATGTCTACACCTGGGGCAAATACATCAACCGTGCGTTTACCATAGTTTGAAAAGTCTGCAACCATATTATCGCCTTGTTTCCAGTGCAAGGCTCCAATGTCTATAAAATTTTCGGCCTGCTTGCCGTTTAAAAAGGTTTTACATGGGTAATGAGCAACACTGTCAATATTTACATGATCGTTTCCGGCTGCATGTATAAGCAAAACGCCTTTTGTGTGGGCATAGGCAACGGCATCATCTACAGCTTTTTTATCCCAAGGGTATTTTTTTCCAAAAGACATATTGATGATTTTGGCACCATTGTCAACAGCATATCGTATGGCATTGGCAACATCTTTGTCACGCTCATCACCATTTGGAACTGCACGTATTGACATAATTTGTACGGCATCGCAAATACCATCCATGCCAATGCCATTATTGCGTTTAGCACCAATTATTCCAGCTACATGTGTGCCGTGAAAACTTTCGGGACCTTTACAATCGGCATTGCCGTAAAAACGTTCAGCGCTGTTATTATAATTATCGCCCACTATGGTGCGCGTGTTTAAATCGGGGTTTAAATTGTATTTTAACTGTGCATTGATGTAATCTACAGCATCTTGAAGGGAGGCCAGCAAATCGTCTAAACTCAAATCGGGGGTATTTGCCAATCGTTTGCCAAAACGTTCTTTATTTTCTTTTTCGGAATCGTTTGCGGGGGTATAGGCCTGTAATTCTGTGGCAGTAATTTTTGATTTACCACTTGATTTTTTTACAGCATCGTTAAGAGCACTTAATTTGTCATAAAGTGGTAAATAACGATCGGCCAATTGATTGATTTGATTACGTTGTTGTTCTAAATCTACTTTGGCTGAACGGTATAGTTCACATTCTTGCTGTTCTTTGGTGCTTTTAAAATCTCCCGGGATTTTACCTTCATATTTAGATTTGTATGCAGCGTAAACACGGGCTAGTTCTAAATTATCTTCGTTTACATTAACCGGTTTTCCAGATTTATCTTTACCGCCAATAAAATTCCATCCGTGAATATCATCTATGTATCCGTTTTTATCGTCGTCCTTTCCGTTGTTTGGAATTTCTTTGGTATTAGTCCACATTACGTCTTTTAAATCTTCATGCAAATAGTCTACACCGCTGTCAATAACACCAACAATTACACTTACAGGCGTTTTACCTTTTAACAGCTCTTTGTAGGCCCGTTCAGTACTTACGCCATTAATGTTATCCGTTTCCGGATCTAAATTAAACCAGTTTTTTGGAGCAACTTGTGCATTAAGTTGAAAACTTAAAAG
>RFNG01000052.1 GCA_009927275.1 Sphingobacteriia bacterium
GATTGTAAAATTTTACCTATTGATAAATTTAAGAAGCGTTGATGACGTACTGCAATATTGTTTAAAATGGCCAAAATGCCAATACTAAAAACGCCCACTGGTAAAATAGAAATAAATGGGCTTGGGTCAGATGGTCCGTAAATTAATTTTAGTTGCGATTTACATAAAACTAATACGTAGCAACCTATGCTAACGATTATGGTTATTAGAAATGCTGTTCTAATTATTTTTTCAACCTTGTTATCAGATACGGGTAGTAAAATTGCAAATTCAAGACGTCCCGCAGAAACAATTCCCAATAAACTAACAAGTGCTATAAATTGTGCAAACTGTGCCATTTCATCTGGGCCGTAAATGCGCGTAATAAAAGGGGCCAAAATAAATGGAATTACCTGGCTGATAACATTGCCAGAAAAAAGCGAGGTTAAATTTTTTAAGTATTTAGTTTCTAGAAAACGCAGCATGTGATTTTAAGCATGTATAAAACACAAAACAAACGGGTAAAAGTAGCCAGTGTGTAAATTGATATAAATATGCTGAGCTCATGCTCCATATAATAGGCATACTTAATATGAGTGAGAAAAAATACACTTTTGACCAATCTGAATATTTTAGCACTCTAAAAAGTTTTATCCATAAAATCAAAAGTATTACAAAATATAAACTTCCTAATATACCAAACTGACTAATCAATTCAATTGGAAAATTATGAGGAGATACATGTTGTCCTGTTGTTATTGGTGGATTTTGTAAAATGGCATTTTTAAATCCCCCTGGCCCTAAACCTAAAATGTAGTGCTCACGAATATATCCGAGACCTTTTGAAATTAATTGTTGTCTTAAATGTTTGGATGTATGGCCCCCTCTTGTATTTATCGAGTCTAAATAATTTTCAACCGAAATCTGTTCTTTGGAGTTAAGCACACTTCTTGCAGAGTCTACTTTCCATACTGTTCCATGTTTTTCAAGTAACAATATCGAGTTTAAACGGTAGTGTTTTGCATTTTGAAATTTGGGTCCAATAAAAATAGCGTGTGTCATACATATTACAATAAAAATAATTGTAAAACACACCATTGAAAACAACCACAATCTAAAAGAAACAATCCAAACACGGTATCTATCAACAAGAAATGCCAAACCAATAATACCAAGGTTTAGTTTTGCAAACTGGCACGATGCAGCATCCGAAAACATCCATAAAATCAATATTATGGCTACAATCTGTCCTTGTGAATGTTGAAACTTAAGGTCAATTAACAAAAGCACTTGAAATAGAAACAACATGCACATTAAATAATCATTGGGATTATCAAATACAAACACCGGCGCATAACTTAAGGGTCCTGCAGTTAATGTTTTTAATAGCTCAGTTTGATGTCCATATAGGTGTATACCGGTTAAAAATTCAATGCACCCAAAAAGTAATATGGCATACATACCTGCTTTTAAACCTACAATGCAGTCTGATAAAGCTATATTAAAAGATTGCTTCTCTGCGTATCCTAATAATAGTAAAGCTGTTAAAAATTGCATGCCAAGAGATCGGATATCAAATTTGGCATCTTGTAAGGGGAATAAACATAAACTCAAGCATATGGCATAAACCAATAAAATAAAGCAATACAAAAGGATAAGAATTTTAAAATTTATCTTAAATGGAAGTGAGGGTCTACAACCAATAGTCAAAAAAATGCCCAGGATTAAATTGGGATAAAGTGTAAAATACGTTAAGGATATTGGTAAAAAAAATCCCCCAACAGGTAGCGTAAACAGCCAAATAAGAAAAAGTATACGCATGGGTGTATAGTTGCCGCTCAAATTAAATTTCATTGGTATTCAATTTTGCTCTAAACTATTGAATATCAGGACTATTTTTAATTGCATTTTAAATCAATATTCACAATGTAATGTTCGTGCTTATTTCCATACCTTCGCTTAATGCAACAGCGGTATGTGGTAATAATGGCCGGCGGTCTTGGTACGCGATTTTGGCCTATAAGCACAAGCCAAATGCCCAAACAATTTTTAGATGTTTTAGGGTTGGGACGTTCCTTATTGCAACAAACCTATGATCGCATTGCACCCTTATTTCAGCCTGAACATATTTTTGTTTCCACCCATTCATCGCATCAGGCCCTGGTTAAGGCACAGTTGCCACATCTGCCTTTACATCAAATTATTTGTGAACCGTACCGTAAAAATACAGCCCCGGGTATTGCGTTTGCAGCCAATAAATTACATGCCTTAAATCCCCATGCAACTGCTTTGTTTTTACCCAGTGACCATTTGGTTTTAAATAATGAGGCTTTTCAAGCGGCCGTGTCCAGTTGTTTTGAGTCTGCAGAAACACAGCCGGGCCTCTATACCATAGGTATTACGCCCCATCGTCCCGATACGGGATACGGCTATATTCAATTCCGAAAACATACTGCAGAATCTAAAATGCATCAGGTTAAAACGTTTACTGAAAAACCGAATGCCGAACTTGCGCAGTCGTTTTTAGACAGTGGTGATTTTTTATGGAATGCCGGAATATTTGTTTGGGGACTCAATACTATTTTACAAGCCCTTGCGCTTCACGATACAGAATTATATAACCTTTTTAACACTTCAGAACACGTATATAATACACCACTTGAAACAGCTTTTGCCGAACGTGCGTTTGCAGCATCCAAAAACCTTTCAATTGATTATAGTGTATTAGAAAAAGCTCAAAATGTTTGGGTTTGCAAAAGTGATTTTGGCTGGAGTGATTTAGGCACCTGGGGTAGTTTATACGAACAGTTAAAAAAAGATGAAAATCAAAATGTGGTTTCCGGAAAACACATTTTACTTTACGATTGTAAAAACGCGTTCATTCAAATACCTAAAGATAAAATAGCTGTAGTGCAGGGCTTAAATAATGTAATTGTAGTTGAAAAAGATAATGTGTTGCTTATTTGCAGTAAGGATCAAGAACAAATGATACGAACCTTTGTGAATGATGTTAAAGTAAAAAAAGGTGAGCGTTACGTCTGATTTTTTATATTTGTATTACTTATGAAACAAACTTTATTAATTTTATGTGCATCGGTATTCACTTTCATAAATGCACAAAACGCATTAAATATTGTAATATTTGCAGAGGATGGCGATCCCTTCTTCGTGTATGCTAATGGTATAAAACAAAACGCAGAAGCGCAATCTAATGTGCGGGTAACGGGTCTTGCACCAAATGTTAGTCTGCGCATTGAATTTGCAAACAAAACCTTGCCGGTAATTAAACAAAACACCTACGACTTGGCTTTGGGCATGGAACATACTTTTAAAATCAAACGTACGCGTAAACAAGAGCTTGTGATGCGTTATTTTAGTCAGGTACCACTTGCAGAGGGTAATTCGGGCGCCGCCATACCATCTGTAGCCTATCACGAAACCGAATCCCCATCTCAGTCTGCAGGGTATAATACCAATTCGCAATCAGGTGCAGCTATTACGGGCGGATCAAATTCTTCAAACGACGGCAATGTTTCTTTAAGTTTACAATTAGGCAATGTAGGTTTTCAGGTTAATGTAAAAGATAAATCCAATTCAAATTCAAATACATCTGGCGCTACAATTAACAGTTCACAATCTCTAAATCAATCATCTAACAGTACGAGTCAAAACCAAACAGGCACCTCACAAGCAGCTATTTACAAATGGTTCCAATGCACAAAGCCCTTCAAATTCTCAGGCGGCTATTCCAAAAGGAAAAAATGGATGCTCCGCACCAATGAGCGCTGATGCCTTTTCAAAATTAAAAAATGCAGTGGAGCAAAAACCATTTAGCGATACCCGCATGAGCACGGCAAAAATTGCCACCAAAAACAATTGCTTGTCAACAAATCAGATTTTTGAAATTTGCAAACTCTTTAGTATGGATGATGATAAACTCAAATATGCCCAGTTTGCCTATGATTTTTGTAGTGATAAAGCAAATTATTATACAATATCAGAAGTTTTTGCTTTTAGCACCACGCAAGAAAAATTCAATACTTTTTTAGACGCCAAATAAGCGTTTTTTAAATTTTATACGTATATTTGTGTAGAGTATTTTTCTATACTCATTTACATCAAATTTACAACATCCCCTTTTATGACTAAGGAAAAACGCGAACGTCGTCCACGAAAAACTAAATCTATTGAAGCCGAAACCCCTGCAGTACAAGATTCTGAGGCAATAGCATTACATACATCCGAGCCTGAAGTTGTGCATACGGAGCCTGAAAGTCCGGTCTTGGAATCGTCAGCTAGTACTGACTCTGTAAGTACAGAAGATGTAATATCAGAAACACACGACCTAAATGCAGAAGCTCCAGAACAGGAAAAAAAACCAGAGCGCGTTTATTACAATTTTGATAATATCGTATCGGTAACAGGAGTAATGGAACTAATGCCGGACGGGTATGGCTTTTTACGTAGTCCGGATTACGACTATTTAAATTCTCCGGATGATGTATATGTTTCTCAGGCACAAATAAAACAATACGGTTTAAAGCCTGGTGATGTGGTTACCTGTGGTGTGCGTCCCCCACGAGAGGGCGAAAAGTATTTTCCGCTTATAAAAATTGAGCAGATAAACGGGCGTGACCCATCAGTGGTTCGAGACCGTGTTATTTTTGATTATTTGACACCTCTGTTTCCGTATGAAAAAATTAAATTAACAGGCCACCCTCAAGAAAACATGAGCACCCGTGTTATGGATATGTTTGCCCCCATAGGAAAAGGGCAACGCGGACTTATTGTAGCTCAGCCTAAAACCGGTAAAACGGTATTACTTAAAGACGTGGCCAATGCGATAGCATATAACCATCCTGAAATTTATTTAATAATTTTATTAATAGACGAGCGGCCCGAGGAAGTAACCGACATGGCCCGTAGTGTTAAAGCAGAAGTTATTTCCAGTACGTTTGATGAACCGGCTGAAAAACACGTTAAAATAGCAAACATTGTTCTAGAAAAAGCCAAACGAATGGTTGAATGCGGACATGATGTGGTTATTTTACTAGATAGTATAACGCGATTAGCACGTGCCTACAATACAGTTTCTCCGGCCAGTGGTAAAGTGCTTACAGGTGGAGTGGATGCCAATGCTTTGCACAAGCCAAAACGTTTTTTTGGTGCAGCCCGAAAAGTTGAACATGGCGGTTCGTTAACCATTTTGGCTACAGCATTAACAGAAACCGGATCTAAAATGGATGAAGTGATTTTTGAAGAATTTAAAGGTACCGGTAATATGGAACTTCAACTGGATCGAAAACTGGCTAACCGCCGTATTTATCCTGCAATTGATTTACTCGCGTCTTCAACACGGCGTGATGATTTATTAATGGATAAGGAAACCTTAAACCGATTATGGGTACTCCGAAAACATTTAGGTGATATGAATCCACAGGAAGCTATGGAATTTTTACTTGACCGTTTGCGCCGGTGTCAAAGCAATGAAGAGTTTTTAATAAGCATGAACGGCTGATGAACCGTTGGGCATTTTATTCTGGCATTGGGTTTACATTAGTAGTTGTGGTTTTTAAATGTTATGTATTGTATACTGGCATGTATTTTTCAAATTGGGGATTTAAATTTGCAAACCTCACAGCTGTTTTAATTTACACCATTTGGATTCCTGTAACACTGGTTGTAATAAACCGGGAACATTACCGCTGGCACATGCCCGGCAGGGAGGTGTTTAAAGCAGGTTTAGGAATAGTGGCCATAAGCCTAATTGGCATTAGCGTTTACCATGTTTTTGAAGTTCAATCGGATGAATTTAAACAGCAGGCTAATCGCTATTATAACAGTTCAGAGTATCTACAGCTTCTTAAACAACAACATGCCTTGCATCCTCAACTATTTAAATTACAAGATATTCCTAAAATTATTGCATCTCAAACCAAAGGCATATCGGTTTTTAGAGCTGTAACGGGCCGCATGATTCCGTTTTTATTGTACGGCGGATTAGTAAGTTTGTTTACTGCAATTGGCCTAAGGGTTTTTAAAAGCAAGGCATTCAAATCAAGTTAATATATGCCAAAGTATCTGTTGGGCATTTTTTTAGGTTTTAATATATTCTTAAGTGCTCAAGATTCATTAATGCGGTTTGAGTATGGCTCACAAGTGTTAAACTTAAATTCATTACAAAAAAACTATTATTATATGCCTGACAGGCCTGGCAGAGAATATTTTAATGCTGTGTTTTTTAGAATTACTAAACGTCAAAATGCATTTCGATGTTTGGCAGGCTATTCTGAATATACTTTAATGTATCAATCTCCCGAAGGCGTATCAGATGCATGGAGTGGTAATAAAACCAGTAAAGATTTTAGAATTGCAATCGGTGTTCAAAGACGATGTTTAAAATCATCAGAACTTTTGTATACAATTATTGATATGGGTTACCGAAACGTATTTGCTCAAGGACACCAATATGGTGGCATTTTTGGTCTAAATGATAAGTTTACAATCTCCTCAAATGGAATAGATTGTTTTATTGGTTTTGGCTTAAAAGTTAAACTAATAAAGCGAATAATAGTATCTCCAGAAATGGGATTTTTTAATGCATTAAATTTTATAAACAAAACAGCATATCCTGTTTTTGGACAAGCCGCAAAATATAAGTTTACCGAGTTTAACCTACAGCCCCTTCTTAAAGTACAATTTTGTGTAGCGTTTTGATAATAAATAGCCTGTATTTCTGTTTTTTTTAATCCAAAAGATCATATATAATTTTAAACCAATTCAGCTTTTGTAAAATCAATTATTATATAATTTCCTTTATAGTTTTAATAAAATATAGATTGGTTTTGTTTAAAACACCTCGTGGTTTATTTAATCATCTGAATATCAACTATTTATATTTTTTAATTCCAAATGTTATGGGTATAAGAGAGTTAATATTATTGACATATTTTAACCCCTAATTAACAACAAAACCCCATTAAAAAACGTTACTTAGACATATGAAACATCAAGTTAAAAGATCAGAAATTAAAGGCATTACATATATTACAAAACTTCGTATTGATCGCCGAACCGTAGTAATGGTTCGAACTAAAGAAAGTTTAAAAAACTGGAAATCTAAATATCCCGAAGCTGTTGAAGTTGCATGATATAAATTTATAAATTATGAAATCAATCTTTTTTTTATGCTTGGTTGCTTTTACTTATGCAGTAAACGCGCAACATGTTTTAACAAAAGCCGCCAATGAACCTGTACCTGGTGATGCTTATACAGATATTGAATATGATACTACTGTAAACATATCCCGAGCAACCGGAACCAATCAAACTTGGAATTTTTCATCCTGTGTGCAAACAACCAATAATGCCACGGCCAGTTTTAGTGCAAGCACAGCAGTGCCCGAATCTTCATTGTTTCCGGGAACCAATTTGGTACAGTCGGATGCTGCAGGTACATACACGATGTATAAAGTGACAACAACTCCAACCACACAGGTTGAAATGCTGGGTTTTTATGACATACCCAATGCCTCTCCCACTACTTTTACAAATTCAGCCATTTTATACCGATGGCCAATTACATCCGGAACAACATTTTCAGATACATTTTCAGGTCCCATTGACATTGGAAATAACACTACGGCTCCATTAAACGGTACAGTAATAACAACGGGTTCTGGAACAGGAAATGTGATTTTACCCGGAGGTGCGCAAATAAACAATGTTCTCCAAGTTAAGTCAGATTTTACTTTAAAAATTTTAATTGCAGTACCACCGTTAACATTTACACAAACAGTAAAAGAAACTGTATACCAATACTATCACGCCTCTCAAAAATTTCCACTTGTAACACAGGTTGATGATAAAATTACCATCGGTTCAATTTTAGGATCAACGGTTGATGTTGCTTTTGTGATGTCGGTAAATCAAAAAGTGGCTGTGGGTATTACAGAACAAAACTTTGATGCCTCATTTCAGATTTTACCAAACCCGGCGCGCGATGTAATTAAGATTTCGTTTAACAACACTCAAAACGAACCTTTAAGTTTAAAGCTTTTTAATGCATTAGGACAAGAAGTTAAACAATTCACGTTTAATCAAGGTACTTTTGTTGATGCACTTATTGATATAAAAGATTTGGAATCCGGTTGGTATACAGTTCAAACCAAATGGGGAAATCGTGTAGCAAACCGCAAACTACTGGTGTATTAAAACCATTTTTTTCGCTTAAAATAAAATAATAAGCCACCCATTATAACCAGCATTAGGCCCCAAATAATGGCGTATCCATAAGGTTTGTAAAGTCCGGGCATATCCTTAAAATTCATGCCATAAACACCGGCAATAAAAGTTACTGGTATAAATACACTGGATAAAATTGTAAGAGTTTTCATAACCTCATTCATGCGGTTTGAATTTGAGCTTAAATGCACATCCATTAAACCGGCAATTAAATCGCGCTGCGACTCAACACTATCAATTATACGTGTGCTATGGTCTAGTAAATCGCGAAAGTATAAGGTACTGCTTTCTGCAATTAGCGCATGAGGTTCTCGATTTAAAGCACTTATCATATCGCGCAGCGGCCAAACCTGTTTTCTTAAAAAAATCAGCTCGCGTTTTATGCGGTATAATTCCATCAGATCTTTATGTTCCTGCTCTTCCATAATTTTTTCCTCAATTTTTGCAATACGATCTGCTAAAGCTTCAATAACATGAAAATACCAGTCTACTATAGCGTCCATTAGTGCGTAAAAAAGATAATCGGCACCCATTTTACGCACTCTGCCTTTAGCCGCTTTAAGCCGGTTTCGAATTACTTCAAAGGCATCCCCGTTGTCGGGTTGTTGAAAGGTAATTATAGTATTTTGCAACAAAATTAGGGTAACCTGTTCGCTTTCAATGGTTGATGTATATCGCAACATTTTAAGAGTAGCCATTAAATAATGCTCGTAGTCTTCGCATTTTGGGCGTTGTTCTAAATGTAATATATCTTCAAGTGTAAGCGGATGCAGTTTGTAGGCTATACCAATGGCGTCAATGAGTTTAACATTATCTACACCTTCAATATTTATCCAGTTAATATGATTTTTTAACAAGGATGCATTGCAGCTTTCAAAGTCCGAATAAGAGGCTTCTAAAATTTCATTTTCATTAAATGAAATGCAGGTTATTTTTGAACTTACATGTTGTTTAGGTCCAACATAAATTAAGCTACCGGGAGGAGCACCATATTTTTGCTGATAGGTTTTCATAGGGATGAAATAACAACTACAATTTCTCCTTTTGGAGCATGCGATGAAAAGTATGCAATTAGTTTTTCAGGGGTACCTCGTAATACTTGCTCAAAGGTTTTACTAATTTCGCGAATTATAGCAATATCGCGGTTGGGCATTAGTTCAAGTAATGCAGAAAGTAATTTTAAAAGCCGGTGTGGCGACTCATACAAAATAAGCGTTTCCGAATCATCAACCAGTGTTTTTAGCATACGCTGCCGACCCTTTTTATGCGGTAAAAATCCAATAAACCGAAACCGCTCACAAGGAAATGCACTTAAAATTAATGCCGGGACAAAAGCCGTTGGACCCGGCAAACAAGTTACCTGAATTCCTTTTCGAGAAGCCTCACGTACCAGTAAAAATCCGGGATCTGAAATTCCTGGAGTTCCAGCATCCGAAATTAATGCAATCTGTTCCCCATGCGCAAGCGCATTTATAAAGTGTTCTAATTGCCGGTGTTCATTAAACTGATGAAAGGCTTTTAACGGCGTAGTAATATTATGGCGTTGCAATAAAATACTACTGGTTCGGGTGTCTTCACATAAAATTAAATTTACTTCTTTTAAAACGCGAAGTGCACGAAGCGTAATGTCTTCCAGATTACCAACCGGTGTAGGTACCACATACAGCATTGTTATAAATATGAATATTAAATTACAGATATTACCAATAGCCGAATGGAGTTATTGATATCTTGCTGTTAATGAAAACCCTG
Source organism: Sphingobacteriia bacterium (assembly GCA_009927275.1). Taxonomy (GTDB): domain Bacteria; phylum Bacteroidota; class Bacteroidia; order B-17B0; family Aurantibacillaceae; genus Aurantibacillus. The sequence goes on from RFNG01000052.1 coordinate 9,976, forward strand.
TAATTCTACTAATTTATGATAAGCACCTTTTTGTTGTAAAAGCGATGCATGTGTGCCTTCTTCAATAATTTTACCCTGATCTATAACCACAATTTTATGTGCTTTTGCAATGGTTGACAACCGGTGTGCAATTATAATGCAAGTTCTATTGTGCATTAATCGGTTTAATGCTTCCTGAACCTGAGCTTCACTTTCAGTATCTAAGGCAGAAGTGGCTTCATCTAAAATTAATATATCTGGATTTCGAAGCACCGCACGCGCAATAGCAATGCGCTGGCGCTGACCTCCGCTTAATTTTCCGCCACGGTCACCAATTCGAGTATCATAACCATCGGGGAGTTCAGCTATAAAGCCATCTGCGCATGCAATTTTAGCAGCTTCTTTCACAGCATCAAGGCTAACATTTTCAAGTCCAAAAACTATATTGTTTAATACCGAATCGTTAAATAAAATATTTTCTTGAGACACAATAGCGATATGCCTTCGTAACGAGGCCGTACTAATTTGCTGAATGGAAATGCCATCTATTAAAATATCGCCCTCACTTATACGATGAAATTTTGGAATTAAATCTGCAAGGGTGGTTTTACCACTTCCACTTGCGCCTACCAGCGCCAACATTTGGCCTTTAGGGATAACCAGTTGAATGTGATGTAGCACATTTAAATCGCGTTCAGGGTATTTAAAAGAGAGGTTTTTAAACTCAATTTGATTTTTAAATGTAGAAAAAACCTGTGCATTTTCGGTATCGGTTGGTTCAATGCGCGCATTTAAAATTTTATCTATGCGCTCTTGGCTGGCTAATCCTTTTTGATAACTGTTATAGGCAGTTGATATTTGTTTAATGGGTGGTATTAATTGTGAAGCCAGTCCAAAAAAAGTTATAAAGAGCGCTCCGGAAAGTTCGCCTGCAAATACAAGAGTGCCGCCGTAATACAGTATTAGCATTAAAATGGCAGTAACTACAATTTCAGATAAAGGCGATGTTAAATCGTTTTTTCGATAAAGTGCTACGGATTCCTTATAAAATTGCTGATTATGGTTTTGAAAACTTGAACGCATATAACGTTCACCAGTAAATCCTTTAATGATTTTTAATCCACCCAAAGTTTCTTCCATTGTGCTTATAAGCTGACCTAAAGTGCCTTTGCTTTTTAAAGACTGTTTACGTATTCGACGACCTAGCAGGGCTATTAAAACTGCTGGCAGGGGGATTATTACAAGAAATATAACGGTAAGCTTAACACTAATCATTACCATCATACTTAAAATAACGATTATGGTTAAAGGTTCGCGAAAAATCATTTCAAGGGTTTGAATAACACTCCATTCAATTTCCATTACATCTGTTGTCATTCGGCTCATCAAATCACCTTTGCGTTCATTGGAAAAATAACTTAGGGGTAAATCAAGTGTTTTTTTATAAAGCTGGTAGCGTAAATCTTTTACAATTCCGTTACGTAAGGGTGCTATAAAAAACATAGCGAGGTAGCGAAAAATATTTTTAATAACGCTTAAAATAAAAATGATGATGGTCATAATCAATAATGACTTTAAAGGACCGATATGAGCAACCCAATAGTTAATATAATACTGAATGCGTTCTTGAACAAAACTAAGCGTAACGCCTTTAGATGACATAGATTTTGTAGCCCCATTTGAAAACAAAAGTTCTAAAAAAGGCGCTATTAATGCAATAATAAGCGCACTACTTAAAGCAAATAAAATATTACATAAAATATTTAAAATAACATGAGAGGCATAGGCCCTAACATAAGATCGAATGGCGGATTTAAACCTCATCAGTGAGCTAAATTACTATAAATCAATTACATTTACACTGTGGAAAGCATACGGCAGCAAAAAGTAAATAAGTTAATAGCATTAGAATTGGCAGAACTCTTGCGTCAAGAATCTAAAGGCTATTTTTTGGGTGCATTTATTTCCGTTACAGGTGTTCGTATAAGTCCGGATCTGGGTTTTGCAAAAGTTTATGTGAGCATTATGCAAGAACCCTTACGTAAAACGGTTATGGAATTACTAACACAACATCAGTCCTATATTCGAAAAAAACTTGCATTAAAGGTTGGCAAACAATTACGTGTGGTGCCGGAGTTGCATTTTTATATTGATGACTCGCTCGATTATGCACTACATATTGACACGTTATTAAAAAAGTAATTTGAAACAGCTGAGCGTTTTTATAGCCAGGCGGTATTTAATTTCTAAAAAGAAGACCCATGCTATTAATATAATTAGCTGGCTTGCATTAGGTTCTATTGCAGTAATAACGGCAGCACTGGTAATAATTTTGTCTGCTTTAAATGGTTTAACCGGCTTAGTTTCTAATATCTATAATGCACCAGAGCCGGATATTCGTATTAGCCCTAAAACCGGCAAATATTTTATTCCCGATGCAGCATTTTGGAATTATTTAAATACCTATCCCCGGGTTCGGGCAGTTTCAAAAGTTTTAGAAGATAAAGCGCTTATTCAAAAAGACAGCCGTCAACTTTTAGTAAATGTAAAAGGCGTGGATCAGCATTTAACGAAGGTTGTTAATATAACTCATCATATAATTGAGGGGTATAGCAACTGGGATTCTAATGCAGTATTTATTGGAAATGGTATTGCCAATGCCTTACAGTTGGATTTAAAAAACGACTTTAGCAGCTTACGCTTGCTGAGTCCTAAATTACAAGCTGCTTTACCTTCTGAGCAGGGCTTAAACGAATTATACATTAAACCAAAAGCTATTTTTTCTTTAAATGATGATTTTGATTATACCTATGTTTTTGTGTCCCTTAATAAAGCCCGCGAATTATTTGATATCACATCTTCGATTACCGCTGTTTATGTTGCCATTGATGCAGAGCAAAGCAAGAGGTTTCAAACAGAATTTAAAGCCCAATGGGGCACTTATTTTAACGTAACAGATCGTAACAGTGCCAATGAAACCCTTTTTAAAACATTGGAGTCTGAAAAATTAATGACAGTTATAATTTTGGGTTTTATAATGGCAATTAGTGTGTTTAATACAATTGGTGCCATAACAATGTTAATTATGGAAAAAAAGAAAGATATTTTAACTTATTTAGCCATGGGAATGGATTTAAGTCGAATACGTAAAATTTTTATGTGGGAGGGGATTCTTATTACAGGAACCGGCTCTATTATAGGGTTAACTCTAGGAATTGTATTTTGTGCCTTACAGCAGCATTTTCATTGGATTAGTTTTGGGAATGACGCCGTTATACCCTATTATCCGGTTGAAGTTAAATGGCAAGATTTAGTTATGTTATTTGTATTAATAATGGGTTTAAGCGCCATCTCAGGGCTTTATCCAATTCGATTTTTTACAAAACAATTTAATTCCAAAAAATAATTTATTTAATGTATTTTTTATGGTTTTAACATGTAATGGAAGTACTGTCGTTAATATTTTAGTTTAACAATACTTATAAATATCCATTAAAAATTTCCTTTTATAATGGTATTTATTTCAAACACATGTTTGAATTATTAAAAAGGATTTCGCTAAAACGCATTACATTAATTCTTTATCGAATTAAAGTAACGTGCCCCATTTTATTATATACCGCGCCTTCATTGTCTTTATAGCGTAATCGGTATACATATACGCCTTCTTTGGCAAATTCACCTTTTATAGTACCATCCCATCCTACATTAGGATCTTTAGATCGGAATAGAGACTGGCCCCAACGATCAAAAATCTCTAGTTCAAAAGTTTTAGAGTCTAATCCATAGGATGTAAATACGGGTTTGAAAACATCATTTAATTCATCATCATTGGGCGTAAAGGTATTCGGCACAAACACATTAAAGTCATTCCGAACTTCTATAAATTTTGAAATTGTGTTTTTACATCCTTTAATGCTTTCAGCCGTTAATAAAACCTCATAACGACCTATTTTAGGAAAGCTAATTACAGGATTAACTGTTGTAAAAGTATCTGCAAGCCCAACAATTTTCCAAAGGTATTTATGATGACTCAGAATTGTTGTTAAGTTATTCATTTGTACTGTAGCATCCGAAATAAAGACCTCATCTGCAAAAGTAAAATTGGGCTTAGGATTTTCATATACATTTATTGCTGTTGAAACACTGGTTGTAGGTGCAACACAACCATCTAAACTGGTATAACGGTATGTTGCCGTATAGCTTCCGGGTGCAGTATAGGTATGAACAATACTTAATTCTGTTTTAGGTTCCGATCCATCACCTAAATACCATTGCCCTGAACCCCCACTGTTGTTTGGAGTAGTAAGTAAAACATCCAAAGGCACACAACCCTCGGTTTTATTACTTGTAATACTTATTGTAGGTATTTGAGCTACTTTAATCAACAAGGCTGTTGTATCGGGGCAGAGCGATGCTGTAGGCATAGAATGCGTTTGGTATATTAATAGGTTTTGACCAATATTGGCTTTTTCAGGATCAAACACTGCGCCCATTAAACCTGGACCAAACCAAGTTCCTCCAACATTTTTTACATATTGATTAAGGTTAAAAGGCTTATCAGATTTTTGGCAATAAATATTTTTTTCAGGATATTTAGCCAAATCTGCCGAAACAAAAGATTCAATACTAATTGTAGTTTGAACATAGGCTACGCACGGACCAGCAGTTATACTATAGTTTACAACATTATTTCCTATAACGCCTTGGCCCGGATGAAAGAGACCTTTATTAGTTACTGCAGAATTGTTGGCACCTCCAAAGTATCCGCCAACGGGAGATACTTGTAACTGAACGGGTCCGGCAGTATTACAAAATGGCCCAACTTGAGTAACAGCCGGATTGGCTAGTGAAAATACGTTAACAGCTACGGTAGAATGATCAGGGCATAAACCACTGGGTACGGAAGCGGTATTATAATTCAACACAAAACTTCCAGAGCCCGTGGCATTGGGATTAAAATTACTACCGGTTATTCCAGGACCAGACCAAATGCCACTGGGGTTTGCGGTTAATGGTTGTAGATTCAACACGGCATTGGTATTACACTGATCGGGAACTTTTCCTGTGATAGCTGCAGATACAAATGCTTCTATGCTTATGTACTTTGTATTGGATGCAAAACAGGTATTTGTTCCAATAACGTATTGTATGGCATTTTGTCCTACACTACATAAAGATGGCGTTAACAAACCGGAGGCACTTAAATACGAACTTGAAATCCAATAGCCTGTATTTGGACTAACAGACATTTGAACAGCAGCATTTTTAGAACAATATGGGCCTACCATAGCAATATTGGGCACCGGTGGATTATATACATCCACTGCAATAGTTCGTGTATCGGGACATAAGGTTGTGTTTGGTGTTGAAACCCGATTATATATTAATGTGTATGTATTAGTAGGTAAGCCTACAGGAAAAAACACATTATTTGTAATGCCGGGACCACTCCATGTACCATTTGCAGTAAACTGAACAATATTCATTAAGCTAAATGGATTACTGTTAACACAAAGGTTTGGCACTGTACCACTGATAGATGCCGAATTAAATTCTGAGGGGTATATTATGGTTGCTCCAATATTTTGGCAAGGTCCAATAGTAACTGAATATCCAACGATACTGTTTGTTGGTATAGCTAATGATGGTGTTACTAAGCCACTTGTTGGATTTATAGCTGCATTAGCCCATGTTCCACCCGTAGGATTTACCGTCATGGTAAACGGCGCGGCATTATTACAAAACGGCGGTGCTGGTGTAATTTGCGGAACAATAGTATTTGTTACTGGAATACTAAGTGTGCTGGTTGAAGGGCATACTGTTGGATTAGGATTAGATGTGGTATTATAACTTATAATATAATTTCCTGTAGATAATCCAAAAGGATTAAAACTGTTTGTATTTACGCCAGGTCCGCTCCAAATACCTACAGTGCTTTGTACAATATTCATTAAGTTAACCGGTGCGTTTGTTACACATAGCGGTGAAATGGATGATGTTAAGGTAGAAGGATTGAAATGGGATACTTGATATGTTGCAGTCTGTTGGGCGACACACGTATTAACAGCTGTGCTGTAAGTAAAGGTGTTAACACCAATGGTTATAGACGGAGAGCCTGGATTCAACATTCCGGTACTTGGATTAATGGGATTTGCAGTACCTGTAATACCTGTAAAAAACGTGCCTCCTCCTGGATTTACAAGTATTTGGTAGGGCAGTGCATTATCGCACATATTGGGTATGGCTGTAATGGTTGGTGTGGCAGGATTAACCGCCGTAATAGCCATTGTCCGGGTAACAGGGCAATTTACAACACTGGGTGTAGCAACAACCGTATATACAATGGTGGTTTGTGTGCCCAAGGGAACGGTTGGGCAAATAATGGTATTTTGTAAATTACCCATACCGCCAGAAAGCCATGTTGTGGGTGTCCAGCTATATGAATACTGAGTTGGAGATGGCGGACTTGTAAAAGTTAAGCCGGATGGTATACAATTACCTTGACACAAGGTAGGTGAATTAGGGCTTAAGGTGAAGTTAAAAACAAACGCCTGAACATTAAATCCTGTAGAATATAAACAAGATCCATCAAAAGTATTTACAGTGTAATTTCCTGCAGATAAACCCTGAAGTGTAACCGAATTTAAAGCTGTAGGATAAAGTGAATAACTATAGGGTGGTGTAAACGTCCCATTATTAACTACAGAATACGAGTTAACACCCGGAGGCGCACCGTTTGCAGGAGTCATAGACAATACCGCGGTTCCATTATTACCACCCGGACAAACATAACTGATATTGCTAACGTTCATAATACCCGGCTGAGAGGCCATCAGGGTAAAACTAATTTGTGCATTACAGTTTTGCAGGTTTGTATAGGTAAGATTAATAACAGCCCCCGGACTTGGATTTAAAACGGTATAACCTGGCGCGGTACCCACAGTACCTTGTACAGGCGAATTACCGTTGTACCACTGGAAATTTGTTCCACCGGTGGTATTCATATAGGCCTGTCCGTTACAATAGGGTTTGTATTGGTTAATAACTTGTGGAGTTCCTGTAGTAACAGCTACAGTAGCAGAAGCTGTTCCGCACAAGGCATTTCCGGCACCGGCAATAGTAACACTGTACACGCCTGCCGGTAAATTATTGGCAACCGAAGAGGTTCCTACAACACTGTTTGAAGCATTTGTCCATGTATAAGTATATCCCGCCCCACTTCCAGCACCCTGCACGGATGCAGTACCGCTTGCTCCTCCGGGACAGGTTGTTCCCGAACCAATTCCTGCTATCATAACGGTTGTGGTATTTAACTGCGAAATTGAACTTAATTGACAGCCCCCGGAGGAAGTTAAATTTACAGTATACGATTGTCCGGGAATGGGATTGGTTATTGTTATAACAGCTGTAGTACCCATTGGAGGTGGTATGGGACCATTAGGCCCTACCCACTGATAAAAGTTATACCCTAAAGGCGCATTTATTTGGGCCACTCCCGAACCAGCACAAAATGAAACAGCACCGGGTATCGGGCCACCCGGTAAACCACCTAATCCAGGGGATATATTTTGTCCTCCGCAAATACAATCAATGTAAGTGGTTCCCCAATGTCCTCCAAAATTACAGTCGGCAGTCCACATTTCAATAGTAACACAGCCACCTATATATGGTGTTAAGTCAATTGACTTAGTTTGCCAGTTACTCATAACACCATATCCGCAGGGTGTAAAAGTTACATTAGCTAAGGAGCCGCAATTGGCGGCTAAGGTCATAGACGAACACGAAGCTACGGTATTTCCATTACAGGCATTTAATACTCTTAAGTATAATCCCGGCTGATCACAACAACTATGTCCAGGGTTTTCCCAAAAGCCTGCAAATGCAAACTGAAACAATGCATTGGCCTGTGTAACGGGAAAGGTTTGAGCCATTTTGTTTCTAGAATAATTGGCACTTTGCCCTGAATTTATTTTTGCAACCCGGCTGCCTCCAAATGGAGAATTACCTAAAACAAATGAGCAATTACTCCCACTAAAATTTAATGGTGTTGTAACAATGTCAAATTCATTGGCGCCAAGGTTATATGGGGTTCCCAAGGCATTGCAATTATATCCGGCATTTGTGGCATAATTGCCATATAAGGTCCATCCCTGAACTGCTAAAGCATTTGCGGCACCATTATAAGCTCCGGGGGCAGTATTTTCAAAACCCTCATTTACGCAAGGGGCAACATATACTTGGGCGCCGCCTCCCATTTGTTTTTGATTTGATGGAACCTGCGGTATGGTATTTTCAGTTATAGGTTTTAGCTGATACTTCGTGTTTATAAATTCACGCCTGAGATGATTTATATGTCCATTCAATTCCCAAGCATCAATTTTCCCAGTTAATTCGGCACGAATTGCGCTTTCATTAAAGCCTTTAAGCGAATCCTTATAAGATTTATTTTTTTGATCGAGTAAATTACCAGTTAAATAATCTTGGTTTTTAATAAACTCTTCTTTTGGCGTTCCAACCTGTGCAATGCTTTTGGTGGTAAAAAGCAAAATTGCACCCATTAAAAACAATGTTTTATTCATACGGTATGAATTTAATAGATTTTAGTAATACCAAGGCATTTATTCACTCAATTTACCTCAGGTTTAACTAAATATTTATAAAATTTAAAAATTTCAAAGCAATTATTGATCGGTACTTTGTAAAAGTAAAAACGAGCCTGTTTTTTTAAACCAATTTCCCTCGAGGTCTTTAAATTGGATGTTATAGATATAATTATCTTGAGGGGCTTTAGATCCGTTTGGGT
>RFNG01000099.1 GCA_009927275.1 Sphingobacteriia bacterium
GTTTTATAAGCTTATGGGTTTGCACTCCGTTTCCAGCAATAACAAGTTTCCAATCGGGATATTGCCTGCTAAATGATTCAAAATAGTTAATTATCGCATCAATCCTGTATACCGCTTTATGTAAACGGTTTGAATAAATAATATTTTCTTTGATTTTGGGATTAACAGGATTAAAGCCATATTGTAGCCATTCGCATCGAGTAGTGGGGCTCATTTTATTTATCTCATGTATAATGTCTTTTGAATCTGCCGTACAAATTTTACTGTTAATTAAAACAAATCGTACCAAAAACGTATAAAACCAATTTTTTTTAGGGACAATTAAAACGTCAGATCCCCATGCGGTAGTTAATACCGGTTGTACACATAGTTTATTTGCTAGTATAGCAATAATGGCAAGCCGATTAATTTGATGAATATGAATGAGACCAGAGGAGGAACAAATTTCTTTGGCAATAATTTTATAATTACGAATAAACGTAAATATATTTTTTAAACGAAATGGGATAACATGTTGCCGATTAATGCCTTCAAAATTGCAAAATTGTTCTGTTATTAACACAATTTCAGAAACATGAGGCCTGATGTATGTAATATAATTTTTTACATGGATAGAATCTGAACCTATTAGTATAAGTTTCATGTTGCTGTGCTTTCAATGTAGGCTTTAATTTTTTCAATTTGAACTTTACGATGCAGCAAAGCAATATTTTTTGGTGATGCTACTTTGAAATGGCCGCGCATTAAATCCCCAATAACACATTGTAATTGAAACGCTATTTCATGCGGGGCATTAAAATCTGCTATATAACCGCATTCATAATTAGAAATTAATTCTGCTGCTACGTCATTTACATCAACAATGGCTAAAATGGGTCGTTGTACTGATATGTAATCAAAAAGTTTTCCGGTAAAAATGCCTTTACGTTCAGTGCTTGGATGTATGAGTAAATTAAAATCCATTTCATTCATTTTTTTTACAGTATCTATATACGATAATGTTGAATGAATAAAAATACTTGATTTTAATGATTCGGGTATTGTAAAATTATGATGTACACCAAACAAATGACCTTCAATGGGAACTGAAATAGTTTTTATCACTTTTTCTAAGGCGCTAAAAAAAATATCCGGCTTACGTAAACCGTAAAACGTGCCAAAATAACCCCAGGTCAGTTTAGTTATATTTGATTTTTTTACAGGATCAAATTTTAAATTATGATTAAAACCGTTTTTAACCGCAAAAAAAGTTTTAACATCAGGACATTGTATTTTAAATTCATTAACTAATGGGTCACTAACTGAAATTATTGCATCGGCAAAAGCATTAACTTGTTTTTCAATATCAGATAGTTTATGTTTTTGTTTATATGTAAGGTTTGTATTTAACGACATCTCGTCACGCATGTCAGCAATCCATTTTACAGAAGTATGCGATTGTTTAAATGTAATTGCAATTTCATGAGGTTGAACGGGACTAAACGAGCTTAAAATCACATTAAATGGATTTTGATGGTGCATATCATTTAAAGCTATACTAACCTTTTTTTTCCAATTATTTAAAGGATCTGGAAAAATATATCCTAAAGTAATTTTACACAAGGTTTTTAAATGATGTAAAAATGTAATGTCAGTAGTTTTATGTTTTAATATGCGAAACAAAAATGGTTCGCTATATCTATGAACAGTAATAAATTTATCTTCTATGTGTTTTGTATGTGTATTATCAAGTAATGTAAATACCTCAATTTCGTAGTCAGCAGATAAATACTGCGCAAATGCATGCATGCGCTGAACGGCAACACCTTGGCTTGGTGGAAACCATGTTGTAATTAAAGCTATGCGTTTACGCATGTAGAATTAATTTTAATTCGTTATAAAACGTATGTAATACAAAGTTAGGTTCAAGATTTTTTCTAACCCATTCTATATTATTTGTATTTGTTGCATATTGTCGGTTACGTATCATTTCCACAACTCTTGAAAAGGTTTTGATATCCGATTTTGAATTAAGGGTATGATGACAACACTCAAAAGGCATTGTGGATAACACTTCACAGCCATAACTAAGCGCTTCTAATAATGAAACTGATAATCCGTCATGTTCCACAAGACGTAAAAAAATACTAGTTTTTTTTAATTGACTTAAAAATGCCTCATGACTGCTCCAGCCCCAGAAATTTATATTTAATGGGTATGATTTTGAAACGGAATGCATGCCAAAAACATTAAATGTATAGTCCGGAAATGCTCTTGCAAGTTCAACAACTCGGTTGTATCCGTAAAATTCTTTTCGCGTTTGTGAAATGTAAGTTGTTACGTTTATTGTTTCGTGTTTTAACATCGGGGTATTTACTAAAATAGGTTTAAACATTACCCGTTTTGGATGCAATCTTAATGATTTAACCTCACTTTCGAGCCATGGCGAATCTACAAAATGATAGGCATTATCAATATACTTACGGTATATTGTTCCATTTTTATTACGTTGTAGCGCTAGCAAAGCATCAGTGCCCTGCCAAACAAATAATAATTTTTTTTTAAACTTAAACACCCAATTCATTGATTTACTGTAATCGGTAACACCATTTAATGAAATAACCATATCTACAAAGGGCAACAAAACCAAAAATTGTATTTTTCCTATTGTAGAATAATATGTATTGCAATAATAAAACTTTGAATCCGGAAAATGCTGATTTAGCTGTTTAGCCAGTCTGTTTCCAAAAAGTTCTAATCCGCAAAGTAACACTCTCATTGTAAAAAGGGGATTAAGCGTTTAAACCATAACAACAAAAGTAATTGGTAAAGCGATAAACTTAATCCATACATCAGTAAAGCATTTTGAAAACTAAAACCGGCATAAAAGCTTAATACTAAAACAATCACACAACATAAATTCCCTAATGTATTATAAATAAATGACGTTTTTTGTTGATGTGCCAAAATGGGAATTATGGATAAAGGCGACACTACAAAAAACAATACAAAATACAACGATAAATAGCGAGCATAATGGCCGCCTGATTCCCAAACTGAACCTAGATACACAGTAAATAATTTTGGACCAAAAATAAATAGGCCCATTACAATTGGTACTGCAAATAAAATTGAAACGCGGATGGTTTTATTTAAAATGGGCCTAATATCGGTTTTGTGTTTTATGGCCTGGCTTATTTCCGAATAAAATAATTGAGCAACCGCTGAAGTTATAACTATCATGGGTGCTTTTACATATTTAATCATGGTAGAAAATATTCCTAAATTATAACTTCCGTAAAGCGTTCTAAAATCCAAAATAAAATTAGCTGCGTAAAAAAAATATCCGAAAATGCATGCAATGCATTTATTAAAGGAAAATCTTTGTTTTCGCGCAATACTTCTAGGGCTTCGCTTTTCCATAAGCGGGTCCTTTTAAATGGCCAGGATATACCTTTTAAAAGTATTGTAATATTAATAAATTGTGATGTTACCCATGCTATTACTAAACCCCATGTGCCGGCGGCTTGTAATCCTAAAAAAATTGCTACGCCACTATTGGTTAGC
>RFNG01000139.1 GCA_009927275.1 Sphingobacteriia bacterium
ATTATAATTAAACCAATAATTAAGCCAAATAAAAATACATAAATTGGTTTTTTTTGTTCGTTTGCAATAGGACCCAGATAAAGATAACTTGCAAATAAAAACAATGAGTAGATATGTGACATTCCCGTTTCAAAAACAGAATAGTAGAAAATATTAGTCCCTATATAAAGACAAGCCAATGTTATTATAACTACCTTCTTTTTTAAATACCGTATTAAAAAATTAAATAAAAAAATAAATGAAAAAAAAGAATAAATGACTGCTGCAATGTTTATTGACTTATGATAAATCAGTGAAAAACCATCATCTTGCAGGTTGCAAAGTTTTGACAAGACATGACAAATTATAAAAAAGGGGGCCTGCAACAATGCAACACCATAAGTATACTTTGTAATTATTTTACCATCTCTTACAATAAATCCGTTTCCGGTTTTTTTATCAATTTCTGCTGGTAGACCATCTACTTGAAAATTGTATATAAAAAAAGCAGGTAAATAAATATAGTAACCTGCTTTGTCGGCCCATATTTCACTATGATAATTTTGTATTCCAGACTTACTGTGTCTGTTTAAAGACAAAAAAATAAAGAATCCTAAAATGAATGTTAAAAAACTGATTTTCATTTTTAAATTATAATAAAATTAATCATTATAGATTTTGTCGGTAAAAAGATTTAAAAAAATAAAAACTATTTAAAAAAAACTGCTTTATGAAAAAATATTGGTATTTGTTGTTTTAAAAAAATTTTAAACACTACACATTGTTTCAATCAAAATAATTATTGTTTTAAACTTTAACACTATATAATCTATAAAGCATCACGAAAATTGCTTTGCGTGATCAAATTAATTCTTTAAACACTTTTTTGAAATTCCCCATTCTACAATTTCAATACAATACATTCCACTGGCCCATGTTTTGGTATTTATTTGGTGTGTTGTATCACATATATAATTTTGATAAATACATTTTCCGTTACTGTCAAATACCTTAATATTAATTCCCATTACTAAACCTTGAATAATTAATTCATCTCCTGCCGGTTGTGGAAAAATACGTACGTGAGGATTATAATTTAAAATACCCGTACATGGTTCTGCAGTAATTGCAAGTGATTGCGTTGCAACACATCCCGATGGATCATTATACGTATATAAAACCGAATAGGTGCCAACCCCGTTAACAGGCGAAAAAGAATTTGCGTTTACACCGCTGCCAGAAAAGGTTCCTCCCGTTGGTATACCGCTAAGTTGCACAGGAGCATCCTCAGTGCATATAAGTGTTGAGCTGGCGGTAATATTTAACGTTACGGTGGATGTTTTGGTAATGGTTACAGGTACGCGTGCGCTTGAACAATCGTCTTTTGTTACATTCCAACTGTAAAACCAGTAGTAAAACCCAGGGCCTGCACTTGAACCGGTAATACTAATGCAAGAACCGATATTGTACGGATAATAATTACCGGTATTTGAACGGTATAAATCACTTGCAGAAGCTGTATTTAATCCAAGCTGATAATTGGTTCCGGGATTAATATGAAAATTTAAATTAACTGTATTTGCTCCAATACTTAAACTTGCCGTTACAGTGCCTAATACGCTATTGTTTGCTGACCGAAGTTCTATGGTGCGGTTACCGGCAGAATTTGCATAAACCACTACAGCATTTAATGTACAAGCCTGCCAAACGTCAAAAACCTGCCATTGCTGGGCATTGGTTAAATAGCTACCGCCTGAATTTATAAGTCTTCCGCCTGTAACTGGTGCATTTGAAAAGGTATTAGCTACGTAGTAGGTTGTGGAAGTTCCTGTAAGGGGCAACATAACCGAAGTTCCTATTTTTATAGGGGCTATTATTTGATTGTTAACAAACCATTTTAAAGTGCCGTTTCCTTGTCCGGTTAATTGAATGCTGTCCAAGCCGCAAATTACCGTATCCTGTACTATCGGTACGGAGGGAATGGCAATGGTTATAAACGCATTTTTAATTATACTATCGGTAATATTTTGACACCCGTTTGCCTTTAATTTAACCGTATAGGTTCCGTTTGCAGAATAGGTATGTACCGGGTTTATACTATTTGATGTGGTACCGTCGCCAAAATACCAGGTATAACCCAGTGCATACGCTGTTGTATTGCTAAAATTTACCTGAGCCGGTACACTGCAAAAACTGGTTATGTTAGCTGTAAAATTGGGTGCTGTAGAATTGGCGTTAAACGCATTTCCTACACCTACAGCATGCCAAGCATTCATAGTTTGAATAACTTCATTAGAACAGGCCCCATAAAGATCTGTAGCGGCTTTAATAGTTAAAGCGCGCGCCATGGCATAATTGGTAGTAGGTGTAAAATAAACGGTAAGTGCTCTAAATGCAATACGGGCCGCTGTATTAAGACCCAAAGTACTAACCGAATATGCCTGATTAATATCATTTGTACCTGATCCACCGGTGGATAACAAATAAAACCAAAAATTACTTACCCCGCTGTTTGTGTGCACACCCCCGTTATCGGCTGTTCCGGTAAACCAGTTGGTGCCTAAATAGGTATCCGGGTGATTAAATTGATTGGGATTAGACATGTTTCTGAGTCCGTTTCCATTTAATGTAACCTGCTCGCCCATTTTCCAGTTCCAGTTGTTGGGACGGGCATAATTTTCAATTAAAGTGCCAAAAATATCAGAAAAACTTTCGTTTAACGCTCCTGACTCGTACGAGTAATTCATATTACCTGTATTTGATGTAAGGCCATGGGTAATTTCGTGCCCACAAACATCAATAGCGGCAAAATGGGTATATGCGGTGCCGTTTCCATCTCCATACGTCATTCGCGTGCCATCCCAAAACGCATTGTTGTAATTCGTGCTGTAATGTATATAACTCAGTAATTTAAAACCATTATTATCAATACTGTTGCGGTTATGTTGGGTTAAATAATAATCGTAGGTTTTTTCGGCTCCCCAGTGGGCATCACGCGCAATTTGATCGTTGTTTATCACATTCCAATTTGTACTGGCATTGGTAAAATCATTGGCAGCATAAGTGGTTGTATTATTACAATTATAGGTTTCTATCCCTTGGCCGCGCTGGGTTTCACGAAGGCGGTATAAAACACCCGTATAATCACAGGTTAAACTTTGGGTGCCGCTAAATTTTGTTATTGCCGATGCTGGCACATCTACCGTGCACAATTGATTTTCAATTCCTATTATCTGACCGGTCAGAGCATCAACAATACAACGGTTTTTAGATAAGGGGATTTCGGCATAAACTAAAAATTCAAAAGCCAGGCGATATTCGCCCTTACTAAAATAATATACGCTTTGGGGGTTGGGCTTGTATGTAAAGTTGGGATTTTTCAAAACCTGCTGCATATGTTTGGTTTCTGCTTCGTTTTGCCATTTATAATATTTAGCTGCAATATGTTTTAAAGAAAACGCAATAGCCTGTTCGGCGGTAATATATTGCTGTTCTTGAAATTTAGCAACCAGCTCCAAATCTCCTGCCAGTGACTGTATAATTCCATTTTGATGCGAAACTGTAAATCGTTTATCTGCAATTTTTATGCCTTTATAATAACATTCATACTGAGTTGATGTTAAACCTGCAATGCTGTTATCATTGTGAATTGGTTTTAGTGTAATGGCCTCAGGATATGACAAGTTATGTTGCAGCCAGGTTTTTAATTGATTAACTGTAATGGATTCCTGATTTGAAAATACTTTAACTACCAGGCCTTTTCCAGGAATTACTGTGTTTTGAGCGTAAAGCAGTACATTGCATTTTACACAAAGTATGTAGGTTGTGATTAAAGTTAAAAACTTAAGATTCATATATTTAAAATTTCAAAACGCCTAATATACAGCATATGTATTGATATAAATTACGTACCTTTAAAATTAATATGAAACTACGCTTAATCATGCTTTATATTACCATTACTGGTACTTTATATGCTCAAAATTTATTGCCCATGTTTACAGTGAGTCCAAACCCAATATGCACTGGGCAACAAGTGCAGGTAACGGATGTATCACAGGGCAATCCGGTATCTTGGTCATATTCTGTGCAGCCGCAAGGTTTTGGTCCCTTTACCCCACCGCCTACAACATTTGCGGTTCAAAATCCCAGTTTTGTTTTTAATCAACCGGGCACCTACACTATCAGTTTAATTATTTCCAATGGCAACCAAAGCAGTCCAAAATATTCTCAAACTTTTACTGTATTACAAGGACCAAATGCCAATATTACACCTAATAACGTTAATACCTGTATTGGAGGCAATACGGTAGGTATAAATGTTCAAACAGGAGGAGGACCCGGCACGGGTCCGTTAACTTATAGCTGGTCAAATGGAAGTAATACATCCAGTATTTCCGTTAGCCCAAGTGTTTCAACAATTTATACCTGTGTTATATCATCTACCAACGGGTGCTCCATTGTAAGAACTGCCAGTGTAAGTGTAAGTAATCCTTCGGTAAGCATTACCGGATTACCTTCTAGTATATGCCCCGGAAATCCTGCATTTTTATTAGCAAATACCACAGGACCGGCGCCCTATACGTATACGTGGTCAAATAATTTAGGAAATGCTAGTTCAATTTCTACATCCGTTGCGGGGGTTTATCAAGTTACCGTTACCAATGGATTAAATTGTACCGGAACACAATCCTATAATTTAATTTCTTCGCCAAATATTTCCATTAATGTGGTTTCAAATCCCTCTGTGTTGTGTCAGGGAAATTCAGCCACTTTAACAGCCTCTGGTGCGGCCACCTATACTTGGGACAATAGTTCTAACAGTCCCAATATTAGTGTTTCACCTACGGTTAATACCACATATACGGTTGTTGGCTCGTATGCCACCTGCAATGGAACGGCCGTAATAACCATCAGTACAGCCATTAATCCAACCCTTAGTATTAGTACAAGCACCAATGGTTTTTGCCGAGGCAACTCAGCAACACTTAGTATTTCTGGTGCCAGTTCCTATACCTGGCAGGCACCTGTAAGCGGATCCTCCAATTCTGTTGTTATTAGCCCCAATGCAAACACAACCTATTCGGTTCGCGGCGCTAATCCCGGATGTCCATTTAAAACAGCCAGCATAACCATAAATGTGTTACCTAGTCCTGTCATTCAGGTAAGCAGCAATTACACACAGGTTTGCCTTGGCGAACCCGTTGCACTGGTGGCCAGTGGCGCAAATACCTATACTTGGAATACCGGATTAAATACACCTATTATTATTGTTACGCCCACTGCAACAACCGTTTATTCGGTAAGTTCTCAAAATACTAACGGTTGCAGTGCAACAGCCAGTATTACCATCATTGCAAGTATTTGCGAGGGGCTTGCGCAAAACAAAATAGCTGCATTAAAACTATATCCACAACCTGCACATTCAATATTATATATAGATAGCCCGTTAAAAGGTCAAATTACCTTATTGGATTTGCAAGGCCGAATACACACGCAAATGCCTTTGGAAATTGGACATAACAACCTTACGCTTGCGGGATTACAGGCCGGATACTACCTTTTAAGAATAAATTCTGAAACGGGACTACAGTACCAAGGAATTTATATCTATTAATTATTATTGCACAGGCTGTGCCTCAATTTCAAAAATGGAATGTGGATCATATTTTAACGCAGGGCTGCATGCGCTGTCCTAAAGGCGCTACGCCCGATTGTAAAATGATACGTTGGACTTCTGAATTGCAATTACTTCGTAAAATAATTTTAGAATGTAACCTTGATGAAACCGTTAAATGGGGACAGGCATGTTACACCTACAAAACTAAAAATATAGCATTAATTCATGGGTTTAAATCCTATTGTGCCGTATTGTTTTTTAAAGGATATGCATTGCATGACCCAAAAAAAGTATTAATTCAGCAAACGGAACACGTTCAAACGGCCAGGCAATTTCGTTTTACCAAACTAAACGAAATTAAAAGTCATAAACACTACCTGATAGAACTTTTAAAATCAGCCATTGCAATAGAAAAAGAAGAAAAACAAATTACCCCCCCTCAGCAAAAATCCATTGAATGGCCGGAAGAACTGATACAGTTTTTTAAATCTGATTCTGCATTTAAAACTGCCTTTGAAACGCTAACACCCGGGCGCCAAAGAGCATACCTTATTTTTTTTACTGCCGCTAAACATGCCTCAACCCGAAAGGAACGCATTATAAAATACAAAACCGAAATAATGCAAGGCAAAGGCATGCATGATGATTATAAAAAAACAAACAAAAAATAATACCAAATGATTGTTTAATTAGGAAACAACCCGAATTCCACGGGCAACAAATCGATACTGACGCTCTGGTTTAGTAATGTTATCAATTTCTGCTTTTGTTTTTCCTGCATCTTCTGCATAATGCTTTAAATCTTCAACTGAAACCGTTTTAATAAATACCCTGCCATAAGCTTGTATGTTTTTGCCAATAATGGCGGTAGGTACAAAAAATGCATAGTCTTGCATTTTCATCATTAATTCGTGCTCTGGCGTTACATCCATGGTCAACCAGCATCCCTTGGCGGAACACGCATCTTTTACCTTGCCTGATATAATTACAACTAATGTGTCTTTAGAATCAGGATTTAAGCGCTGAAGCAATTGATTTGAATTAAGGGTTTCTATTTTGCTTTGGTCTGGAAATGCAGATCCGTATGTGTCCCCAGGCTTAGCATGTCCTTTGGGTGCTTGTGCATGTGTATAAAAAGTAATACACAGCGCTACAAAAATAAAAATGTGTTTCATGACTTAAAGATACTTAATAATACACCGGGCGGCGCACCCCGCTTATATGCTTACTAAATCGGATAACTTGGCGGGTATAGCCATATTCATTATCATACCAAACGTATAATACCGCACTTTTTTGATCGGGAGATACAATGGTAGCCTGACTGTCAAATACACTGGAACAGGGATTTCCAATAATATCCGTACTTACTAACTCGTTACTAAAAGCATACTGAATTTGTTCCACAAGATGTCCCTCAAGCGCATATTTGTGAACCACTGCATTTACACGTTCACGATCTACCTTTGTGTTTAAATTTAAATTTAAAATTGCTAAACTTACGTTTGGAGTAGGTACACGAACCGAATTGGCAGTAAATTTTCCGCTTAAATGCGGAAGTACTTTTTTTAAAGCGCTTTCAGCTCCGGTTTCGGTAATAACCATATTAAGCGCTGCAGAACGTCCTCGGCGGTATTTTTTATGGTAGTTATCCAATAGATTTTGGTCGTTTGTATAGGAATGCACAGTTTCGATATGTCCTTTTTCTATGCCCAGTTCTTTGTCAATAACATATAAAATAGGCATAATGGCATTGGTGGTACAACTGGCCGCCGAAAATATACGTTGTGAATTTAAATTGACCGACTCGTGATTTATACCATGAACTACATTTGGCACATCACCCTTAGCAGGAGCCGTAAGCAATACCTTATCAACACCTTTAGCTTTTAGATGACGGCTTAATTCTTTATCATCTCTAAATACTCCGGTATTATCTATCAATAACGCATCATTAATACCATATGCTGTGTAATCAGGATCCTCCGGGTTTCGGGCATCTATCATGTGCACTGTATGGCCATTAATAATCAATGCCTTGTTTTCCACATCTTCGATAATAGTACCTGGAAATGGCCCGTGAACAGAATCAGTTCGAAGCAAATCCGCACGTTTTACAATTTCTTTTGCATCATTGCCACGCGTTACAATAGCACGTAATCGTAACTGTTCGCCTTTTCCGGCCTGTGCTATAAGTTCTCTGGCAGCCAATCTTCCAATACGTCCAAAACCATATAATATGACATCTTTTGGCTGCATCGGACTTGATGTGGTTGACATGGGATTTAATTTGGCATGCACAAAATCATATATGGATTTATGAGCGCCCGCTTCATTGTGCCACTCAAAGGCTAATTTACCTATATCAATGCGGCTGGGGCCAAAATCAGACTCAAGTATACAATTTGCAATAGAAACCGTTGCATCCAGAGTAATTGTTTTTTTTACAATATTGTGTGCATACTGATGAAGTTTTAACAACTCACTTGTGCTTCGGTCAACCAGTTGATTACGAAATAATACCAATTCTATGGATTTTTCAAACCAAAGCCTTCCTGTAATTTGTTGCAGGTTTAAAGCTGCTTTTTCCTGTTCAATCCATTCGCCCAATTGCTTTTGGTAATTTTTATGTGTGGCTGACATACAATATTTTTTGCAAAATTATTAATTCTACAACACATGCTGAAAGCTGTTGAAAATTTTAAATAACAAATTGAAATGCCCTTAAAAAAATTTGAACTCCTATGCATTACTGGTTTAAATTATCCAATTGGTTTTGATAGGCCCGCCATGCATCTCTTAATTTTGCAGCTGTAATAAAATCCATTGCTTTTGCAGCGCGTTTCATGGCAGCCTTTGTTACTTTAATGTTTACTTTTAACTGGGCTGCGGTGAGGTATTCTTCGCCAGGTTCCAAAAGTGCTTCTTCAGGCGGTGATGCACTCCAAACCGCTTGTTGACGCCCAGCCGAGCGTGGAATGATATTATGTTCTGTATTGTACGCCTGTTGCAGGGCTCTGCGTCGGCGAGTTTCACTTACCGTAGCCTTAATAGAATCGGTTTCACGGTCGGCATACAAAATAACCCTTCCGTTAACATGTCTGGCCGCACGCCCAACGGTTTGAATTAAACTTTTTGTATTTCGTAAAAAACCTTCTTTATCGGCATCTAATATGGCAACAAGTGCAACTTCCGGCAAATCTAATCCTTCCCGAAGTAAATTAATTCCAATTAACACATCAATAATTCCTGCGCGTAATTGTCTTAAAATTTCAACCCGTTCAAGCGTATCAATATCACTGTGTAAGTACCTGCACTTAACTTGCAATCGTAATAAATAAGCGCTTAATTCTTCTGCCATGCGTTTGGTTAAAGTGGTTACCAGCACACGCTCACCTTTTGAAACAGCTTGGGAAATTTCATGCATTAAATTATCAACCTGGTGCGTGCAGGGTCTTATTTCAATGAGCGGATCAAGCACCCCGGTTGGACGTATAACTTGTTCCACCAAAAGACCACCTGATTTTTCAATTTCATATTCTCCGGGTGTTGCACTGATGTAAATAACTTGGTGGCACAATGCCTGAAATTCCTCAAACGTTAAGGGCCTGTTGTCAAGCGCTGCAGGTAAACGAAATCCGTAATCTACTAAATTTTGTTTTCGGCTGCGATCGCCGCCATACATGCCGCGCACCTGAGGCAAGGTTACATGACTTTCATCAACCAGCATTAAAAAGTCTTTGGGAAAATAATCTAATAAACAAAACGGTCTTGTACCCGGTAATCGCCCATCGAGGTACCTGGAATAATTTTCAATCCCGCTGCAGTAGCCAAGTTCTCGCATCATATCTAAATCATATGCAACGCGTTCTTTAATTCGAGCGGCTTCTGTATGTAAATTTAATTCTTTAAAATGTTGCGTTTGAATATCCAAATCATCTTCAATATGCTGTATGGCTTGTTGCAGGGTTTCAGGTGATGTTACAAATAAATTGGCAGGATAAACGGTTATTGCATCTGGAGTAGAAATTACCTGTTGTAAAAGCGGATCCAATATAGCCAGCTGTTCTATGGCATTTCCAAAAAATGCCACACGTAAAAGGTGATCGGTATACGGCAGTGCAACATCCAATGTTTCGCCACGCACCCTAAAATGCCCTCGTAAAAGTTCTTCGGTTGTGCGGGTATATAATGCAGCTATAAGTTGTTTTATAACCTGTTGCCTCGAATACAGTTGCCCCAATTTAAGTTCAAAGGTTTGACTGCGAAATGCTTCGGGATTACCCATACCATAAATACAACTTACCGAACTTACAACAATAACATCCCGGCGACCCGACAAAAGCGTATTGGTAGTACTAAGTCTGCATTTTTCAATTTCTTCGTTTATAGACAAATCTTTTTCAATATAGGTACCGGTTGTTGGCAGATACGCCTCTGGCTGATAGTAATCGTAATAACTTACAAAATACTCAACTGCATTTTCAGGAAAAAAACGTTTAAACTCCTCAAATAATTGAGCAGCTAATGTTTTATTATGGCTTAACACCAACGTGGGCCGGTTATAACTTGCAATAACATTAGCCGCAGTAAATGTTTTTCCCGAACCTGTTACCCCGAGTAAAACCTGATGTTGAACGTTTCGGTTTAGGTTATCGGTTAATGCACTTATGGCTTCAGGCTGATCGCCCGTTGGCGTGTAATCTGAAACCAAATTAAATTGCATACACAAATGTACATCAAGTGCATTATCAATACAGTGAGATTATGTAATTTTACTTGTGCCTTCTTTTGACATAAGCAGCAAACTGGATGCTCAAAGTATTGACAATGCTATAAACGTAACCCGCAAAGAATTTACAAACCGCTGGGATTTTAAAGGCAGTAAGAGTCAAATTGAGTTTGATAAAAAAGCCATGAACATTCGTATTGCAACAGAAACCGAAATGCGCATGGAGGCCATTTGCGATATGCTACACAGCCGGATGTTAAAACAGGGGCTTGATCCGCGCGGTTTAGATGAGTCAAAGCCACATCAACCCAGCGGCACTTTATTAATTAAAACCATAGGGATAAAGCAAGGATTAGACGCCGAAAACGCCAAACGTTTGTTACAATGTATTAAAGCTTTAAATTTAAAAGTAACTGCGCAGCATATGAATGATTGTATACGAGTAACGCATAAACAAATTGATACATTACAGCAGGTTATGCTGGCCTGTAAACAGAGCGCGTGCAATCAACCCTTACAGTTTATTAATTTAAAATCGTAATGATTTATCGCAGCCGTGCTCCCCTTCGAATCGGACTGGCCGGTGGCGGAACCGATGTAAGTCCCTACATGGATCAATTTGGCGGCTGTGTAGTAAATGCTACTATTGATTTATACGCCCATGCCCGTTTACTTCCTACAAAAGACCACCAAATAACGTTTGAAGCCCCAGATAAAAAAACCGAATTTAGCTTTTCTCCCAACAAAACAGATTTTACAACGCTGCCCCGCGAATTTGAATTATTTTATGGCGTTTATCAGCATGTAGCGGCGCATGCAGGACCATTACCCGGTTTTAAACTCAGTGCCTATATTGAAGCGCCTCAGGGTTCTGGACTGGGTACATCCTCTACCCTGGTGGTTGCATTGCTTGGTGTTTTTCGCGAATGGCTGCAACTGCCCTGGGATCGTGAACAAATTGCGCAAAGGGCATTTCATATTGAACGTATAGAATTAGGATTAGCCGGCGGACGTCAAGATCAGTACGCTGCCAGCTACGGCGGAATAAATTTCATGACCTTTAATCCCAATGGTTCGGTTCATGTTAAGCCGCTCCACCTTTCAGCAGCAGATACACTTGAACTCGAAACCTGTCTGCTCTTGTATTATACGCACATTCAACGTGAATCTGCGCAAATCATTCGTCATCAGATGGAATCGGTTAAACAGGGTGCAACAGATCGCATACAAGCCATGCACGAGCTAAAACAACAAGCCCTGCAGCTGCGAAATGCATTTGAAAACGGAACCTTTGAAATTTTAGGCGAGTTGTTAAATTTTGGATGGCAACAAAAAAAGAAAATGGCCGATCAGATTTCTAATTCCTATATTGATCAGTTGTACACTACTGCTATTGAAGCGGGAGCGGTTGGGGTAAAATTTCAGGTGCCGGGGGGGGTGGATTTTTATTTTTTTATTGTCCGGGAATTACCAAACTAAAAGTTGCTGAAGCTTTAAGCAAATATAATGGTGCCATTCAGCATTTTACTTTTTCACATCAGGGCTTAACAACCTGGCGGCAAAACCATTAATTATTGCAATGTTATACAAAGCTGTATTTTTGAAATATGAGTAAACCACTAACCGAAACCAATTTTAATTTTCCCGGACAAACTGATTTATATAAAGGTAAAGTACGGGATGTGTACCGTATTGATTCTGATATATTGGTAATGGTTGCCTCTGATCGAATTAGTGCTTTTGACGTGGTGTTACCTAAAGGCATCCCCTTTAAAGGTCAAGTTTTAAATCAGCTGGCTGCCTTTTTTCTTGATGCAGTTAAAGACATTGTACCTCACTGGCTTATTGACAGCCCACTTCCAAACGTAAGTGTGGGTTACCACTGTGAACCCTTTAAAGTTGAAATGGTTGTTCGAGGTTATTTGGCGGGGCATGCAGCCCGACAATATGCCCTGGGCCTGCGCAGCATTTGTGGAGTTGAATTACCCGATGGACTTCGTGAAAACGACCCGCTTCCAAAACCCATAATTACACCCACCACAAAAGCCGCCATTGGACATGATGAAGATATTTCAAAATCTGAAATTATATCCCGTGGACTGGTTTCAGAACACGATTACCTTGACATGGAGCGCTATAGCCTTGCCCTGTTTCAACGCGGACAACACATGGCTAATGCCCGCGGCTTAATTTTAGTTGATACCAAATACGAATTTGGAAAACGCAATAACAGCATTTACTTAATGGATGAAATACATACCCCTGATTCATCACGGTATTTTTATGCAGAGGGCTATGAAACCCTACAAAATAAAGGTGCGCCACAGCGGCAACTAAGCAAAGAATTTGTTAGGCAATGGTTAATTCAAAATGGCTTTCAGGGTAAAACAGGACAAACAATTCCAGAAATGACGGATGCTTGGACTGAAGAAATTTCTAAACGGTACATTGAACTTTATGAAGCCATCACAGGCCTGCACTTCATTCCTCAATCCTATACGCCTCATCAAATAGCCGAGGGTATTTCAGAATGGCTTAAAACAAAAAAACCCACGCAAGCGTAGGTTTTTTTTAAATTGAAGTTTGATTAATGTCTTGTATTTGAATCGTGACCTTCATGATGTGCATCTGTGGATGCATGATGTCCCTGCTTTAACTGAGCCTGTTGTTCAATAAAAATTTTGTCAACGCGTGTTAAATGCCCAGAGCTACCCGCATAGGTTCCCTCAGTTAAAATAATAAATATGGTATATAACATAAATATGATGTAGGGGGCCAAAATTGCATATTTAAAAAAACTAACTTCATGTTTTAAATGCATAAACCACATCACAATAGCTGCGGCTTTTACCACAGTTAAAGAGATAAACAGTGTTTTAAGCCACAGGGTACCCGACCAACCGTGGCTGGGTGCCATAAATCCAATAACCAATTCAAAAATGGTTATGGCAAGCATTATCCAAAACACGTTCCATAAGGTGCGACGGGATTTTTTTCCTTCTTCTTCGCCGTGATTACTCATCACTTCATAATGCGGATAATTATCGTGAAAATCTGACATAAATATTATTTATAAAAGATAAAAGAATGTAAACACAAAAACCCAAACCAAATCCACAAAGTGCCAATATAATCCAACTTTTTCAACCATTTCATAGTGGCCACGGCGTTCGTAAGTGCCTTTTAAAACATTTAGAAAAATTATAAAGTTTATTACTACACCACTAAATACGTGCGTACCATGAAAACCGGTTATAAAAAAGAAATAATTTGCAAACTGCGGCACACCATATTCATTGGTAATCATATTAGCACCGTGAAACACCTGCTTTACATAGGTTTGAGTAGCCGGATCCCAAACGTTGCGCCAGGCGCCGTCAGCAGTTCCAATTATAAAATGATACCACTCCCAGGCTTGTGAACCCACAAAAGCCAACCCTCCAACGATGGTCCAAAACATCCATAAAACTACCCCCTTTTTATTCATACGATGACCTGCTTCAACAGCAAGCACCATCGTTACGGAGGACATAATTAAAATAAATGTCATTAACCCCACATAAGCTAAGGGCAAATGTTGTTCAACAAACGGAAAGTGCGTAAACACATGTTCGGCTTTTGGCCATACTTCAGCGTATTTATGCCGAATAAATCCGTAGGATACCAATAAACCGCCAAACGTTAACGCATCAGACACCAAGAAAAACCACATAAACATTTTTCCATAACTGAGCCGAAATGGAGACTGTCCGCCACTCCAGGCTTCTTTAGGGTCAATTTCAATACTGTGTGCCATAATTTTAAGAGTGCAATATTAACGATAAAAGTATAAAAACAAAAACAAATAAATCCACAAAAGTGTCAGAAAATGCCAATAAATTACACACAAACTAAAACCCAAATGTGATTCTGCAGAATACTTGCCGCGTAAACTGTTAATGGATGTTACCAATAATGCTATAAGCCCCCCCAAAAGATGCAATATATGTACCAGCGCCAATAGGTATAAAAATGAACCTGAGGCATTACTCTGCTTTCCAATAAAATAAATGCCCATTTGGGTTAATTGATGCCAGGATTCCATCTGTGAAAAAACAAAACCTATGCCAAGACCAAAGGCACTCCATAAGCCTAAATTTAAAATCCACACATGCTGTCTGCGTATCGCAAATTGGGCAAACAGTAAAGCAATACTACTGCATATTACCAATCCTGTACTAACAAATAATGCCTTAGGCAAATCAAAAACCAACCAATTACCATTATCTGCACGCACTATATAAGCACTGGTAAGCCCCGAAAAAAGCATAACAATACTAACCATAGCTATATATAACAATGGTTTAGCCGCTTTACGTTCGGCACCTTTTAATTCTTGCATGCGCTGATTTCGCATTGTATTAGTGTTTGTGGTTGACATAAATTTAAACGTGTGTAATAAAAGCGAGCTGTACCAAAGGCAAATAGATTAAGGTTACAAAAAATAGTTTTTTGGCTTGCGCATCGCTTTTTAAACGGTAAAAAATATAGGCCTGAATTACCAATGCAATACCGCAAATTACAGCCACAAGCGTGCTTAATACCCCCGTAAATCCTAGAGCAAAAGGTAATACCGAAACCGGTAAAAGTATACTGGTGTAAAATAAAATTTGAAACCGGGTGGCCGCATCTTTACCCCCTTTGGACGGTAGTAAATGAAAACCGGCGCGGGCATAATCATCGTGATTAAACCAGGCTAAAGCCCAAAAATGCGGAAACTGCCAAAAAAACTGTATAAAAAATAAAACCATTGAAAAACGGTATTGCTCAATACTGCTGCTGGCCGCAACACCACCTATCAATGTAGGCAAGGCACCTGGAAATGCCCCAATTAAAACCGAAAACGGGGTTATGCGTTTTAATGGCGTGTATACACATACGTACAAAACCACTGATAGTAATCCTAAAAGCGCAGAACGCATTCCCGAAAAATTCCACAATACCCATATGCCTGCAATTAAAATACAACAGGTAAATACAAGGGCTTGCACATGGCTTAACACGTGTTGCGGTAAGGGACGGTTTTGGGTTCGTTCCATTAAAGCGTCTGTTTTAATTTCAATTATCTGATTTAAACCATTGGATGCGCCTGTAATTAAAAACCCACCTATTACCAAACCTATTATGCTATACCAACTAACATTTGTTGCAACCGTTAAGTAAGTTACCAGGGCTGAAAAAACAACTAAAAGCGATAACTTGGCTTTTAACAAGCGCCCGTATCCCACAGTTTTAGAATAGGGCACTGGCAGTAACGATGTTGCAGACATTAGAGCTGCAAAATTAATCAATTCAAATATGCTAAAAACAGGTTTAATGTATTATTAATTATTATATTTGGACTTTATTATCATTATGAAATCTATTTGGAATTATTTCGTTGTATTTGCCTTGTCCGCATTGCTTTTAAGCGCATGTGACGGCTTGGGAAAAATGGTTAAACGGCAAGCAGAATTTTCTTACAAAGCTGTTCCCAATCCCATAGAAATGCATGGCGATACCGTACAATTTAGCTTTAGTGGCAGATTTTCTGAAAAACTTTTTGCTAAAAAAGTAACCTTAATAGCCACTCCTGTGCTGGTATATGGAGGAAAAGAAAAAGCCCTGCGACCTATTACCCTATTAGGTGAAAAAGGTGTAGGTAATGGCCAAAAAATAGGTTATGCCACCGGCGGCGCTTTTAATTACAGCTCCGAGCGCTTTGCCTTTGAGCCCATTATGCGCAATGCACGGCTTGAAATTCGGGTTACGGGTTCTGCTGCCTCAAAAACAGCAACCTTTGAGCCAAAAACTGTTGCTGATGGCATTATGGCCACGGCACTGCTTGTTCAGCATGATGAACAAATGGTAATGGGTAAATTTAAATCTACTTCATCATCTTCAGACTCAAGAAAAGATG
>RFNG01000085.1 GCA_009927275.1 Sphingobacteriia bacterium
CAGCATTACCCGATCAGCCCCTCAATATAAAAACACATATTTATTTTGATCTTAACCAATCTCAAGTAAAAAGTTCAGAGCTAAATTCAAAAGAAACCAAGGCCTTTGCCGCATTTTTAAAAAACACACCGGCACAAGCCCAATTTGAATCGGTAAGCGTTTCTGCTTATGCTTCTCCGGATGGTGAAACCGATCATAATATAGAATTGGCAAATGACAGAGCCCAAGCATCTGTTTCTGCATTGATAGATATTTTTAAAAAACAGGCTCCAAAAACATTACCCACGGGTAAACAAAAATCCGACTATGTAACCCGTGAAACCCTAGAAGACTGGGAAGGATTTAAAAGTTTAATGGAACAGTCTACAATTGCTGACCGCGATTTAATACTACGGGTATTAACCATGTACAAGGATCCTAATCAAAGACGCAAAGAAATCATGAACCTTTCACAAACGTATTTAGAGCTTCGTGAAAAGATTTTACCACAACTGCGTCGTGCCGAAGTTACACTAAACGGAAAAATACCCGCCAAAACCAAAGAGCAAATTGCCAATGCACTTAAAACCAAACCAGACAGTCTCAGCGCAGACGAATTTTTACTGGGTGCCGAAATGGAAAGCAATCTTCAAAACCGCATTGCCCTCTATACAACTTCAGAATCTAAGTACGCCTCTGACTGGAGAATGGCCAATAACTTAGGTTGTATGTATTTGCTTAACAATCAAATGCCAGAGGCTGAAGCGGCATTTAAACGTGCGGCACTTAAATCGCCCAGCGAGCCAGCTGTATTAAATAATTTAGGTTTGTGCGCTGCTAAGCAAAACCGTTGGGAAGAAGCCCTGGATTTATATAAAAAATCAGGCACTGCCGAATCTAATTACAACCGTGGAATATACGCTATAATTACCGGTCAATACAGTGATGCCCTGCAGGGTATGGGTGAAAAAGCCAGCTTTAATAAAGCCCTTGCACAATTGCTTAACGGAAATGCTTCCGATGCCTTAACTATTTTAAATGCTCTTGGTGAAAATGTACAGTCCCATGTTGATTATTTAAAGGCCATTGCGCAAATGCGCTCCAACAACTCAGCTGCAGCATTAGAACTTTTAAAAGCTGCCGTTTCAAAAGATCCACGGTTAAAATCCTATGCTAAAGAGGATGTGGAGTTTTTAAAGCTTAGAGATGATGCAGGCTTTAAATCTGTTGTACAATAGTTTTTTTACTTTTAACAATAAAGGCCGGTTAACACAACACTGGCCTTTTTTTTTGGGCCTTGGCATTAGCCTTTGTGTTTTTTGTTTTTCGGTTTTAGGATTTAACCTGCACTATTACCCGGGTGATTTAATTGATGGCAGGTTTAACCAATATATTTTAGAACATAATTTTCTTTGGCTCACTGGAAATATTGATGCGTACTGGAATGCACCTTTTATGTTTCCCGAAAAACAGGTTTTTGCTTTTTCAGACAATTTACTAGGCACAATGCCCTTTTATGCGCTATACCGCGTATTTAATGTTTCGCCCGAAACCAGTTTTCAATTATGGTTTATTACCATACATATTTTAAATTTTATTTGTGCTTACCTGTGCTTGTATGCCATTATTAAATCGTCATGGGCTGCAATTTGCGGCGCAATCGTGTTTTGCGGTTCTATTGCGCTACAAAGCCAAATGGGACACGCACAAGTGTTTTCAAGATTTCCCCTTGCCCTTATGCTATGGGCATTATGGAGTTACCATCACACAAAATCCCTAAAGGCACTTTTAATGGCCCTTGTGTTTTGGGTTTGGCAATGGTATTGTGGCATTTACCTGGGCTTTTTAGCATTAGTATTGTTTGGGGTTACATTGCTAATTAGCTTTATACATGGTGGTTTTAATACGTTTAAAAATAATACGCTTGGCTATAAACTTCGTTTTATGGCTTTACCGTTTATAGGTTTGTTACTGCTGCTTCCACTCTTAATACCTTATCTTAACCGAGCACAGCAGGTGTCTATGCATTCTTACAATTTTATTTTTAGCCACATCCCCACAGTCGCATCTTTTTTTTACAGCTGGAATGGCAGCTTACTTTGGGATGGCATTAGCACTTGGCAAAATGATTTACCAGATTTTTGGGACCATATGCTTTTTCCGGGTAGCATCGCCTGGCTGGGAATACTCATTTGGATTTGTTATACCCTTGCCAATCCCCACTCTTCTAACCGCTTTTTAGTTTATGTATTTATTGTTTTATTTTTTTGCTTTGTTCGCATAGGAAATGTTTCACTTTATACATGCATTTACCACATTCCCGGATTTGGCTCAATGAAAGCCATACAACGTATAATTAATGTACACCTTATTTTTTTTGCTCTCGGAATTGCCTTTAGTGTTAATTTGCTTATACAGCGCATTCCTAAATTTAAACACCTTATTGGCATTTTAGCCCTAACGGTAATTGTTTGTGACAATTACGTTTATCCAGATTTTATTCACCGCAGAAAAAAATCTGAAAGCCAAAAGCGCGTAAATTATTTAAAAAATAAACTTAAACAGGTAAAACCCGGTACCGTTTTTTCATATGAACCCCACGAATTAAAATCGTCCGGTGCCGATTATCAGCTGGATGCCATGTTGGCTGCCCAGCAAACCGGAAATATTTGTATAAACGGCTATTCTGCCACTTCACCAGGCGCTTTTAGCCCCTATTGGGCAAACCCAAATGAAAATAACCGCATGGCCTGGCTGCGCTATAATCATATACATTTAACGCAACTGCTTATTATTCATTAAT
Source organism: Sphingobacteriia bacterium (assembly GCA_009927275.1). GTDB lineage: Bacteria > Bacteroidota > Bacteroidia > B-17B0 > Aurantibacillaceae > Aurantibacillus. The sequence continues at coordinate 2,783 of RFNG01000085.1, forward strand.
TTTGTGTTTTATAATTTACCAAGGAGACGTGTCCGAGTGGTTGAAGGAGCAAGCCTGGAAAGTTTGTATACAGGAAACTGTATCGCGAGTTCGAATCTCGCCGTCTCCGCAAATACTTTTATAAAAATCAATTATTTATAATAACCGCATTTAATA
>RFNG01000057.1 GCA_009927275.1 Sphingobacteriia bacterium
GCGTTCTTTTAACCGCAGGTTAAAAAACCGAACCTGTGAAGCCCGCAAGACGGCGACCGCATAGCGGGAAGGCCCAAATAAAAATATCATGAAGAATATAATTTGGGCGATGCCTTCGGTCTGGGCTAATCGGGCTCGATTCTGATCGGATTTTAGACAATTTCTTTATTATTAAAATATTTGGGCGATGCCTTCGGCCCGGGCTACTGCGGGCTCATTACATTCGGTTTTTGCTTAGCAAAGAACCAAGCCCTACGTATCCCTATCGTAATTGTTTTATCTTGAATTATGTTTTTTTTTGCGAAGTATTTCAGTATTGATTGATTTTTTTTTTGGCGGTGCATTCGGCACGGCCTCTAAAAAGCGTTAAGGCTTTGGTAAAAATTATGTGAAAAATAATTAAGGGTCATGCTGGGATTCAGTTAATGCCCAGATACAAAACACTCAATAAAAAATTCTAATAGGCCTATACCTTCATCTTATAATTACATCACGTATTAATGAAATTTTACTTGTTTTATTTACTATGTAGGTACTGGATTTGAATATCTTAAAGTTAATATCTCTGCATTAAAAAATATATTAATACTAACAATGCATGTAAATTAGATGCATGAGCGGTATTCGTACATTGCTTGGACAAACGGCTGTATACGGCATGGGCACCATGGTGCCCCGCTTTTTAAACTATTTAATAACGCCGTATCTCACGTATGCGTTTAGCACTTCAGATTACGGTATTAATACTGAACTTTTTGCATACATCGCATTTTTTAATATAATATTTACATATGGCTTTGAAACTGCCTATTTTAATTTTCAAAATCAAGAACAAACTAAAAACGTATTTTCAACTGCATTCTGGTCAATAACCATTAGTACACTTATATTGGGTGTTATACTGATGCTGCTGGTACCTGTGTTTAGATCTATTTTAAGCACCCCAAATACAACCTATTTAAATTCATATTTATATTGGTGTATAGGTATAATAGCTACCGATGCCCTAGCGGCCATTCCTTTTGCAAAACTCAGGTCCGGTAATAAAGCCTTACAATTTTCATTTTTAAAATTATTAAATGTTATTATTAATTTAAGTTTAACTGTTTTCTTTTTAAGTTATTGCCGGCATTGTTATGAGACTCAAACAAATACGTATTGGGCACAGTGGTACAGACCTGAAATTGGAATTGGGTATGTGTTTTTAGCAACATTGATTTCAAATATCATCACAACTTGTATTGTAATTGCATTGCATCTGCCCATACCTTTTTCTTTGGATGCAGTTTTATGGAAATCGATGTGGAACTATGCTTGGCCCTTGGTGATTTTGGGAGTTGCCGCTATGATAAATGATACCCTCGATAAAGTATTATTAAAATGGCTTATGCCTAATAAAGCCGATGCTCAAGTTTCACAAGGTATTTACGGAGCATGTAATAAACTTGCAGTGATTATGAGTATTTTCATTCAAGCGTTTCGTTTTGCCTATGAACCCTATTTTTTTAAAAATGCAGGGCATTCAAAATCACCCAGTCATCATGCACGAATTATGACCGTATTTATATTATTTTGTTGTTTTATTTTTTTAAGTATTAGCCTCAACATGTCGTGGATACAGTATTTTATTGGTTCATCAGAATACCGAAGCGGCATAACTACCGTACCGATTTTACTATTGGCCTATATGTGCTTAGGCATTGTTTATAATTTATCCATATGGTATAAACTAAGCCAACATACGCAATACGGCGCAATTATTGCGCTTGCCGGTGCTGCAACCACCATTTTAATAAATGTACTGTTTATGCCGCTTTATGGATATTGGGCGGCAACCTGGGCTACATTTTTAGCATATTTGCTTATGATGGTATTGTCCTATATATGGGGCAAACGGCATTATCCCATTCCATACGAACTAAAACGTATTGGTACATATATTTTGATTACACTGGTAGTTTATGCATTAAGTTATTTTACAACACAAATAACGAGCTCATATATCAGTTTACTATTGAATAACTTGTTTATTTTATCATTTGCATACCTCGTTTACCGCATTGAAATTCGTAACTATGAAAGTTCAAATTGACATTGTAAATACCTCTTCACATCCTTTACCCGAATATGCCACCGTTGGATCTGCCGGAATTGATTTAAGAGCAAATCTTAACGACACCATTGTTTTACATCCGGGTGCTCGCATTTTAGTTCCAACCGGAATACGAATTGCACTGCCTATGGGATATGAGGCACAAATACGTCCACGCAGTGGATTGGCTTTAAATTACGGTATTACTGTACTTAATGCTCCAGGAACAATTGATGCCGATTACCGAGGCGAGCTAAAAGTTTTACTAATTCATTTAGGCACTGAAGCTTTTGAAATTAAAAATGGTGAACGAATTGCACAAATGGTTATTGCGCCCTATATACAGGCCCAATGGCATTTAAAAACAGAATTAGATTCAACCTTAAGAGCCGCTGGCGGCTTTGGGAGCACGGGCAATAATTAAAAACATTTACGTAAAAAATTACGCAAGGCACGGTGCACTTCAACAGGAGCCTCCAAATATGAATAATGTGCAGTGGTGTTAAAATAATATGCAAATCCCCGTTTTAAACTGTTGCATTGAGCTGTTAATTCTTCAGGCGCCAAAGTCCGGTCTAACTTTCCAATACCGTAGCCCAATGGTATTTCACAACGTGTAATCCAATCAAAGCCAGAATGCCGATCTTTCATACCTCTTAATGCTGCTGCAATAGCCGGGGTTTTCATACACTGTGCAGCTTGTAAAACGCTTGTAAATACGTTAGGATGTGCCTCGGGCCAACCGGGAGCAAACAAGGCATGCAGCGTTTGTGAAGTAAAAATGGTTTTATTGGCATTTAATGCTTCCAATGCACGAGAACGCTCCATTTTTTTAATGTCACTGTCAGCTTTTGAGGTACTGTTAAGTAAAAAAATACCTGCCACGCATTGTGGATATCTATTAAAGTACGATAATGCCACATAGCCCCCCATACTGTGTCCAACTAAAACGTAACGTCGTAAATTATGCGCACGTGCAATGGCATGTATAACTTCGGCCATAAGTTCCATGCTGTGAACATACCCGTAACTTGCACTTTCTCCGTGCCCAGGCAGATCAGGTGCAATAACACGGTAGGATGAAGCCAATTGCGTTTGCAGGGTTGTAAATAGTTCGGCCTTGCCCAAAAATCCATGAAGCAAAAAAACGGCTCTGCCTTGCCCGGAAGTTTTGTAACAAATAGTATTGTCCCTAAAGCAGAGGGTGTGCGTTTTCATCTTTGAAAGATACAAAATACCTTAATCAGGGTAGTTGCATCATCTGAACTTTATGTACTTTTAAATATGACTTTATTAGAATGTCCGGTTGGTTTTATTGGTGAATTAATTGATGTGCATTCATCAGAAATTGAATTGTATCTTTTAGATTTAGGAATAGATACGGGTTGCGAAATTGAAGTTATTGGTAAAGCCCCTTGGGATGTCCTGTGATTATTCAATCGGGTAATTTACAGCTGAGTATACGTAAACACGAATTACAATATATACACGTAAAACGGTTACATGCAGCATTCCCTTAAACATTTGTTTTTAGTGGGATTTCCAAATTGTGGTAAAACCACCTTATTTAATACATTAACCGGTTTACATCAAAAAACAGGTAACTACAGTGGTGTAACTGTTGATATTTTTGAAGGAAAAATACAAGGCTCCGGTGGTTTATTAATAAACGATTTGCCGGGTTTATATAACATATTTTCAAAAGAGCCCGAAGCTAAAATTAGCTTACAGGCCCTCTTAAACACAAAACCTGAAACCGGAGTGGTTATCGTTTTAGATGCGCTGCAATTGGAGCGTCAATTAGTTTTGGCCACACAAATTTTAGATTTAAAATTACCTTGTATTGTAGTATTAAATAAAGTGGAATGGGCCGAAGCTCAGGGTATAACAGTCAATACCGATGCCCTTTCAAAACTGTTAGGTGTTTCTGTTATTAAATACACCCGAAACGATTCCCATTTTACATTACAATGCCTGGAAGTAATTGCAAATATTAAAATTTCAAATGTTCAATTTAATTTAAATTGTGATTCTCAAGATTATAAAAACAGGGTAAAAGCGCATTTGCAAAAAACAGAAATTACATTTGAAACCTCAGATAAACGTAACCGCATACAAACCGCACGGTACATTACCGCCACTTGCGAAACCCGAACAACTAAATCAAAACGCAACAGTTTACCAGATAAAATCCTATTGCATCCGGTTTTGGGATTTTTAAGTTTTTTTATACTTATGGGGCTGATTTTTCAGTTTGTATTTTGGTTTGCTGCATGGCCTATGTCATGGATTGAAAATGCTTTTGCTGCGCTTTCTACGCTTATTTATAATTTACCATTGCATTCACACTGGACCGGATTTTGGGCTGATGGTTTGGTGAACGGTCTTTGTGGTGTAATTATGTTTATCCCACAAATTGCGATTTTATTTGGTTGCATGGCCATACTTGAAGAAAGCGGTTACATGACGCGTGCGGCATTACTCATGGATCGCCTGTTTCGCCCCTTTGGACTTAATGGAAAATCTATGATTCCATACATTAGCAGCACTGCCTGTGCAGTGCCTTCAATACTGGCTACCCGAACCATTTCATCATGGCGTGAACGATTAATATCCATATTAACCCTTCCATTGGTTAGCTGCTCAGCTCGATTACCCGTGTATACCATTTTAATTGAATTGTTATTTTTAAATCAAAACGAAAATAATTTGTATAAAGGTCTCGTATTGCTTGGTATATATGCTTTTGGTTTTTTTGGTGTTTTAATTATGGCTTGGGTTTTAAATCGGTTTTTACCAGCCGAACCCAAACGCACAGTTATTATGGAGCTTCCTTATTATCAATGGCCTCGATGGAAAGATGTTGTTTATACCATATGGCGCAAAGTACGGGTATTTATTACAGAAGCAGGACTTATAATTTTATGCTTATCTGTTATTTTATGGTATTTAGGCTCACATGGCCCAGCGCCAGATAATCCGGCAAACAACCCAGTTTCACTTGAATCCTCATATTTAGGTCATGCCGGGCATGCTATAGAACCTCTCATTAAACCCCTGGGCTACGATTGGAAAATTGGCATTGCATTAATCAGTTCGTTTGCTGCACGCGAGGTATTTGTTGGCACCTTATCAACCCTGTATCCTGATGCTAATGGCCAGGGCACATTAACCGAACGATTGGCTGCAGAAAAAAATAAAACTGGGCAAATGGTTTATACACCCGCTACCTGCTGGTCATTGCTGGTGTTTTATGCTTTAGCATTACAATGCATGAGTACTTTGGCGGTAGTTAAACGTGAAACGCAATCCTGGCGGTATCCTCTGTTACAATGGCTTACATATACCCTTTTAGCCTATATGTTATCATGGGTAACATACCAAGTTTGTTTGTAAATTTACTCTATGTTGAACTCTTTTTTTATGCGCGCACTGTGCGTGTTTTCATGTACGTTACTTTTAAGCGCATGTGATCTGGTCCATGTGTTTAATAAATCTAAATCCAAACAAAATGCCGAAGCTTCACAACGCATGGCCGATAGCCTTGCGGCTGCTGTAAATACGGATGTAACCGAATTACCCGACTCGGCTAATTTTGAATCGGTTGCCAATTCAGGCTTTCAAGAAAGTGTTACGCGTGAACACGATTTAATACATACCCGTTTAGAAGTTTCATTCGATTGGCTTAACGCCGAATTAATTGGAACCTGTGTGTTAACGCTAAAGCCCTTTGCTTATCCCTCAAGGGTGGTTAACCTAAATGCGCGTGGCATGCAAATACAATATTTAGGCGTTTATGAAAATACCCCCTTTAAATTGTCAGAACGTAATACCGTATCGGTTATGCCAATTAGCCAAAACTACAGTTACGAAAACGATAGTTTAAAAATTGATTTGGGTAGAGTATTTAATCCCCATGAAAGTTATCAAATTCTAATACGTTACATTGCTTCACCTAATCAACTGAAAAAAAATAATGAACTAGGTACTGCCATTAACGATGATAAAGGGTTGTATTTTATAAATCCCCTGGAAGATAATCCGTTTAAAATGAAACAGGTTTGGACCCAAGGTGAAACGCAGTCTAACTCGGCCTGGATGCCAACTATAGATGTGCCCAATGAAAAAATGACCCAGGACCTCTTTATAACCGTTTCGCAATCTTTGGTTACATTATCCAACGGTACCTTAATGGCATCCCAACCTGCTGCAGGGGGCACGCGTACCGACCACTGGCAAATGAATAAACCCCATGCGCCCTATTTAACCATGATGGCGGCGGGTACTTTTAAAACCGTAAAAGACCCTAATAGCAAAACGTTGCCCGTTACGTATTACGTTGAGCCTGAATATGAACGCGATGCCCTGTTTTTATTTGGCGCAACTCCAAAAATGATTTCGTTTTTTAGTAAACTTTTAAATACACCTTATCCCTGGCCCAAATACGATCAAATTGTGGTACGCGATTTTGTAAGTGGCGCCATGGAAAATACTTCTGCAACCCTTCATGGTGATTTTATGATTTACCAAAGCCCTGAAGACTCCGAACATAAAGGTGAATCTGTAATTGCACATGAATTGTTTCATCAATGGTTTGGCGATTTGGTTACATGTGAAAGTTGGAGTCACTTGCCTTTAAATGAAAGTTTTGCAACGTACGGCGAATATTTATGGCTAGAACATGCCAAGGGACGAGATGCTGCAGATATACATCAACAGCAAAGCCGCAATACTTATTTTAGCACGTATTCAAATGGTGGAGATCGTAGTCCTATAGACTATTATTACAGAAACCGTGAAGATATGTTTGATGCGGTAAGTTATAACAAAGGCGGACTGATATTACACAGCTTACGAAAAACATTGGGAGATTCGGTTTTTTTTAAGGGTTTGCACTTGTATTTATCGCGCCATGCCTTTAAAACTGTAGAAATTCATGACTTACGTTTGGCGCTTGAGGAGGTATCTGGCATGGACTTGAATTGGTTTTTTAATCAGTGGTTTTTAACAAACGGCTTAGCATTGGTAAACATTCAAAAAAAATATAATGCCGAAACACAATTACTCACACTTGAATTTTCACAAATTCAAGAATCACCCGAGGCACTTATTTTACCTTTAGATATCGATGTTTATAAAGGTAGTCGTTCACAACGGCAGCGAATTTGGATAAAGCAAAAACATCAAATTGTAACTATTCCGTGTAAAGAAGAACCAGATTGGGTTAATATCGATGCCGAACATCAAATAGTTGGCTACATATATCCATTTAAAAGTAAAACAGAGTTTATGCAGCAGTTAAAAACCGGTCCGCTGGCTATTGATCGTTTAGATGCATTGTACTCTTTGCAAGATGAACTCAGCCAAGCCGATGTACGAAATTTAATTTCAAATACAGCACTAAACGATCCTAAT
>RFNG01000098.1 GCA_009927275.1 Sphingobacteriia bacterium
AATGAAGTGCGCCGTTTGTGTTGGCAATATCTTGTACCTGATTCTGTCCTTAACGCAAGTGCAATACCCGAGGCTGAATACAATCTTGCATTAAAAGCATTAAAAACTGAAAAAGATGCCTATAACCGATCCTTTTTAGTTCAAGTTTTACTAAACTCCAAAACCCATGCAGAAGATAAGATTAATACAGCTTTTGAATTATTAAAAGATACTTCGACCTATTTGATTTCTTATCATACCATTGACTTTTTAATTAAACAACAAGCTGCTGGTAAAGAATTGCTTAGCATTGCCCGAAATTTAAAATGGCAAAATGAAACTATAGCCGGTTTAAAACTGTATATACTTTCAACCTACGGCGATTCTTCAGACGTAATACACTTTTTACCATATTTAAAAGTACCAGGTAAATACGATTTACAAAGTTTAATTTTACGGTATTTTATTCCCTATACCGGTAAAATAAAAAATGCTAAAATAACATATGAATTTACTAGCTTGCTTGTGCCCTATTTAAAATACATTCAATCTAATGCAATTAATCCGGCTCAAGTAGAACTTTTAAAAGCAACACTTAAAAGTATTTATGATAAAGCTAAATCTGATTTTGAAATTTGTAAAGTAAAAAATACCGACTGCAGTTCTGCTAAAACCGAATTACAATATGCCGAACAAATTTTAAAATTAACGGATGGATTTTAAAATTGTATTTATTGTAAGTTGTTTACTGTCCGCTTCATGCACAGATCCCATTGGGTCTAAAAGCGATCGCTTAAAAATAGAAGCCGATACGCTAAATGCACATTGTCCACAAAAACTGGATTCTGAAACAGAATTGCAAAAAGTTAATTGGACGGCACCTTATTTTAAATATGCATTTAGGCTTGTAAATATTGCTGAGCCCTTTAAAGACACCAATGCTTTTAAATCTTTATTATTGCCGGGCTTGTATGCCGAAATTCACATGCGAAACGATTCGGTTGAATGTAAAAAACAAGGTGTGATTTTTGTTTACACCTATTATGATTCGCATATGAATTACCTTTGCTCAGTAACATTGCCCTATAATAAATCCTTACCCTGAGTATTGCATTCAATACCAACCATCCATTATAAATTAAAACAATTCTTAAAAGCCATTTCAAACATTAATTTGTACCTTTAAGGATAATGTTGCAACATCCCCATATTGCTGTAATTGGTAGTGGCAGTTGGGCCACTGCTATAAGTAAATTACTTCTCAATAATTGTTCTAAGCTGCATTGGTATTTTAGAAATGCCGAACATATTACCTATTTTAAAAACCACGGCCATAATCCCAAATACCTTACGGATGTTAAATTTCCCACTGATCGTATTACATTTTATACATCTTTAGAGGATTGCCTACAAAGTGCAGAACTTATTATTTTGGCAATCCCTTCCGCCTTTATTAATAAGGCCTTAATGGTTTTACCGCAAGGCATGCTTTCAAAAAAATTAATCTTTTCGGCAATTAAAGGTATTGAACCCGAAAATTTAGCCATAATGGGTGATTATTTACATCGGCACCATCAGGTACCGCTGCATCATATTGGAGTAATTACCGGGCCTTGTCATGCAGAAGAGGTAGCCATGGAAAAATTAAGCTATTTAACACTGGCCTCTGTAAATACAGACATGGCACAAAACCTGGCCTCGCTATTAAAATGCGAATACATGAATGTTTCGGTTTCAGATGATATTTACGGTACAGAATATGCGGCTGTATTAAAAAATATTATAGCCATTGCATGCGGAATTGCACATGGTTTAGGGTATGGTGATAATTACCAAGCTGTATTAGTAAGTAATGCCATTCAAGAAATAAAACGCTACGTTGACGCAGTACACCCCATTAACCGCGACATAAAAGCCTCCGCTTACTTAGGTGATTTACTCGTTACCTGTTATTCGCAATTTAGTAGAAATCGCACGTTTGGAACCATGTTAGGTAAAGGGTATTCCGTACAGCATGCGCAACTTGAAATGAATATGATAGCCGAAGGTTATTATGCGTCAAACTGCATACATAATATAAATAAAACCCTTATGGTGCATATGCCCATTTCAGAATGTGTTTATAACATTATATACAACCACACGCCACCTTCTATAGCATTTAAAACATTGCGAAATCAGCTTTCATGAAGCGTATTTCAATATTTGGAAGTTACCTGTTTCATCCATTATGGACGGCAACCTTTTTTACAACCATTCTTTTTTTTGGTTTAAGCAAAAGCCTGTACGGTCTATTATTTTCGCCTTTGCAAAAAGGTATAATTTGTACCGGCGTTTGTTTTTATTCTGCAATACTGCCTGCATGTGTTTTAAAATTTGCTCAAAAATTTAACTACATAGATACGCTTGAACTTTCAAATAAACGGTTACGTAAAACTGTATTTGGTATTTTATCGCTTTATTATTTAATAATTGCACAGTTTTGGAACTCGTGGGCGTACTTGCATGTTATTACATCTTTATGTTATGCCATTGGAATAATACTATTGGTTATTGTGGTTTTTTTACCAAAATGTTCGCTCAGCGCACATATGGCCGGCATGGGACTATTAGGCACTGCCCTTTTACTTAATTTAAGTGGCAGTTCGTATTTAAACGCATTCTGGATTGTTCTGTGCATTGTATTATCCGGAGCAGTGGGTTTTTTTAGATTGTATCTTAATGCACATACTGAAACAGAACTTTTAACCGGCTATGTAACGGGCATAGGTTCTGGATTGATTTCGTTTAGTTATTTATGAGTGTGATTTTATTAACCGGGGCTAACGGCATGATTGGAAGTCATATTTTGCTGCATTTACTACAGTGCGGCGATACTGTAATAGCCGGTATTCGTAAACATGCCAATACAGACGCCTGCAAACAAGTTTTTAAATCACAACATTGTAATCACTTATTTAATACTATTAAATGGCAAGAAATAGATTTGCAAAATACTAATGCCATTGAATCTGTACTTAATACCTATCAGGTTAGTTGTGTAATACATGCTTCGGGTAAAGTGTCATTCAATCGCCTGGACAGTGTTGAATTATGGAACAGCCATGTAATACAAACCCGAAATTTAATAAATGCCTGCATAGATAAACCCATACGGTTTATACATTTAAGTTCATTAGCGGTTTTTCAAGGCGAAACGGTGTCGCCCATAGATGAACACTGCAACTGGAATCCCAGTATAAAAACCAGTGTTTATGCACAATGCAAATATGAAGCCGAACTTGAGGTTTGGCGTGGCAGTGCAGAAGGATTAGAGGTTTTAATTTTAAATCCCGGCGTGGTATTGGCACCCGATTATAAAGGTACAGGTAGTAATTCTATATTTTTAAAATTAAAAACTACAACCCGTTTTTATACTTCGGGTTCAACCGCCTATATTTCAGCAAAGGATTTATCAAAAATTGTACGGGTATTTATTTATAATACTGTTTGCAATGAACGCTTTATTTGTATAGAACGCAATATAACGTACCAATCGCTTATGCACATAGCACGAATGGTGCTTAAAAGAAATGAAACTGCCATAGCAGTTTCAAAACCCGTTTTACAATTAGTATGGGTATGCAGTACGCTGTTTGCCTTTATATTAGGTAGAAAAACACAGTTTACCCAAAGTATACTACATGCCTTAACGCATAAAAAAAATTACAGCAACGATAAATTAAAAAAACACCTCCCCTTTGCCTTAGAACCTATACCGGAGGTAATTGAGCAGGGTTTAAAAAACCTTTAGGGTTTAAAAAATGCTGCGGAAACAGGTAAAAGTGCTTTAAAAAATGCTTGTTTGCTTTACTAATTATCTATAAATTAGGACTTTAATATATTAATTACTTATGCATATTGCTATCGCTGGAAATATTGGGTCTGGAAAAACAACATTAACGTCATTACTGGCAAAACACTACAAATGGCATGCCCATTACGAAGACGCTGACGATAATCCATACCTCAATGACTTTTATGAGGACATGCAGCGCTGGTCGTTTAATTTACAGGTTTATTTTTTACACAACCGATTTAGTCAGATTTTAGATATCCGAAAAGGTAAGCACCATGTTATTCAAGATCGTACCATTTACGAAGATGCCTATATTTTTGCACCGAATTTACATGCCATGAGTTTAATGACTACGCGTGACTTTGATAATTATTTTGCGCTGTTTAAACTTATGGAAACCCTTGTAAAAGCACCCGATTTAATTATTTATTTACGTGCAAGTGTTCCCACTTTGGTAAAACAAATTCAAAAGCGTGGCCGCGATTATGAAAACAGCATTCGACTTGATTATTTAAAACGCTTAAATGAGCGCTATGAAGCGTGGTTTACGGCATACGAAGGAGGAAAAACAATTGTAGTAGATGTTGATGATATAAATTTTGGAGAAAGTAAAGAAGATTTTGGAAAAGTAGTGCGATTAATCGATTCCGAACTTAATGGTTTATTTAAATAGTGTCCGCTGAGCATTCACATACAGCCTTACAAATTCTAAACGCATTACATGCTAAGAAACATAACATTGCTTCAGATTATAGCGTACTGATTGAATATAACGGAACATTAAATCCGGAAGTAATTTCAACGCTTGAATCACAAATTGAACAGGTATTAAATACCCAACAACTGGTTAAAACACAGTATAAAAAGTTGTTTTTTATTTGTATTGAAACCTTACAAAATATGTTTATTCACGGTGCCTGCGATGCCGACCAAAAAAAACATAACTATTTTATGTTAACGGGAAATGCCATTCAATTTCAAATGCATGTTGGTAATTTAATGGAAACCGCTCAAATTGAAAAAACTAAATTTCGCATTGACGAAGTGAATGCCTTTGACAATCCGGATAAGCTTAAAGCTTTTTACTTGGATCATTTAGATAAAAATCAAATCTCCGAAAAAGGGGGTGCAGGATTAGGATTTATTACCATTGGAATGAAAAGCGCAAACCCCATCAAATACAGCTTTAACGCTATTAACAGCAACCTTTCTGTGTTTAACATGGAGGTAAGTGTGTCTCGCAGTTAATGAATGTCTAAGCCTTACATTTTAGCACTTGCATCATGGTTTCCCGATACTGATGCACCGTTTCACGGTATATTTAATTTTCATATTATTAAAGCCCTGTCTAAAATTGCGCATGTTAAAGTAGTTTATGTAAAGGCGCAAAGCAAGCGTTTAGCGACTGAAAATCACCGTCAAACGCACATCGATGGAATAGATATAAACTATTTTTATTACAAACGGCCTAATGGCTTTATATCGGTTTTAAATCCATTGTTTCAATGGTTTGAATTTAAGCGCACATGGAAAACGGCCATACAGCACATGATTCAAAACTACGGCAAACCCTCGGGTGTACAAATGCATATTGCGTTTCCTCTAATAATAGGAATTAAATCATTTTTAAAATCACAGGCCATACCAATGGTTTTAAGCGAAAACTGGTCGGGCTATTGTGCCGAAGACGGTAATTATAAAGGTTTACTTAAAACTCGTTATACCCGTTATGCCGTGTTACGTTCTGCAGCTGTAATTACCAGTAGTAATTTTCTTAAAACAGCTATGCAGCGGCATGGTTTAAAGGCCAACTACAGTGTTATACCTAACCCGGTTAATACCCAAACTTTTATTCCATTACAACATAAAAAAACAGAACCTAAAAAACGGTTTGTACACATTTCATCATTTACCCAACGCGAAAAAAACATTAAAGGGCTCTTAGATGCCTGTGCCATGCTTAAAAATTCGGGGCAGGATTTTGAACTGGAATGCATTGGAACCGGAACAGAATGGCTCCTTTGGAAAAAATATTCTGAAACCCTGCAGTTGCAACATCATGTTAGGTTTTCGGGGTATCAGGACGCAGCATACATCGTACAAGCTTTACAACAGGCTACGGCACTGGTTATGTTTTCGTTTTTTGAAACCTTTTCAGTTGTAATATTAGAAGCACTTGCATGCGGAACCCCTGTAATATGCAGTGCGGCCGGTGCCATCCCAGAGTACTTTACAAACGAACTGGGCATTATGGTTTCTGTTAACGATACCCCAGCCCTCTATAGGGCTATGTTAAACTTTAAACCTGAACAATACCATCCATCTGTTTTACAAAATTTTGTAAACGGATTTTGCAGTGTTGATATGGTATCTGCACAATGGAAAACAATTTGGACTTCATTATGTCCTGAGGTACTAATCAGACCTTAAACGCTCTGTTAAGACGCTTTAATAGTACCATTAAAACTGTAAATGCCAACATTAGCAATGCAAAATTGAGCCAAAAGTACAGGGCTTTATTAGTAAACAAATCCCAGTTTTTAGATAACACGCCACTAAGTTTATTACCAATGGATGTGGCCAATTGCCAACCACCCATCATTAATGCGGTGTACCGTACAGGCGCCAATTTTGATACCATTGACAAGCCCATAGGACTTAAACAGAGTTCACCTACAGTTATAACCGCATAACTAGTAATGAGCCAAAGCGCGCTGGCTTTTGTACTGCCATTATCTGTGTAATAAACTGCAAAAACCATAACCAAAACAGAAAGTGCGCTTATAAAAAGTCCGTATGCAATTTTAGTGGCCGTTGTAGGCTCTTTACCACGTAACTTAAGGCGGTTAAAAAACACAATTAATAAGGGTGTAAACAGTACCACAAAAAAGGGATTAATGGACTGAAAAATTTCTGTATTCCAAACTTGCTTTTGGGTATTTAATTGCGGTACAGTTTTCGGCGTATCGTTTTTATAATAATCCGGATAATCTAAAACTTTGTAAGGTTTACCATCGTGTTTGAGCTTTCTAAAAAATTGGTCTTTTGCCCAAACAGAGTCTTTAGTATACTTTAGGGTTTCCGCAAAGCCTAAATTTTTTGCCAAACCCGAAACAGTTTCTGGAATTTCACGCGCGGTATATTGCTCAGCGTAGGTAGTTAACGCTGTACCATTTTGCTTAAAAATGGCCCAAAATAAAATTACTACTAAAAAAATGGTAAACATGGTGCCCAGCGGCTGGCGCTCAGAATCATTCGCCTTAATATATAATCGGGCATAAAAAACAATTACCGGAATGCAAAATAAAAAAAAGGCATCGGTACTATCGCTTCCCATAACATTACCGGGTATAGACCAGCCCAATACGGCAAAGCAAAAACCACTTGCAATAACGGTAAACAACTGCTGCAACATACTGCGGTCATCAGCACTGGGTTTACGGGGAACATCTACGTGCCGGTAATGACGCGAGCCAGCTATAAAGGTAAAAACACCAATAAACATACCTACACCTGCAGTAATAAATGCTCCGTGCCATCCAATTTTATTACGCATAATGGCTGCCACAAAATTGCAAATAAAGGCCCCCAGGTTTATACCCATATAAAACAAATTATATCCGGTATCTTTTTGATTTTTATACTCGGGCGTATTAAACAAATTTCCCAAAAGCGTTGATATATTGGGCTTAAAAAAGCCATTACCAATTACCATAATGGCCAAAGCTGTATAAAAGGCCCCTATTTGAGGTACAGCCAAAAGACAATAGCCAGTGCCCATAAGTAAACCGCCAATAATAATGCAGCGGCGGTATCCCCATTTTAAATCGGCTAATAGTCCGCCCATAAATGGTGTAAGATAGGCCAGGGCAATAAATGTACCATAGATATCAGATGCTTTTTCGTTTTCCCAACCCCAGGCTCCTGTATTTTCACCTTTGGTCATGTATAAAAAGAAAATACCTATCATTAGATAGTAGCCAAAGCGTTCCCAGAATTCGGTAAAAACCAAATAATACAAACCCGGCGGATATGTTTTGGATTTCATATATTAATGCTTAAAAAAATATTGGTGTTGATCAAAAAGTGTTTGGTTAATTATATTTAATACAGGTATTGGGTAGTAGCGCGCAGTTTGGGGTTTAACCTGCAAGGTACAGGTACGCTCTGTGTACTCTTGTAAAACCTGTAAACAAATATGCTGGTTATTTTCTGATTGCTGCTCTATAAGTGCTTGTACATTTAGTTCTGCCTTGTGGTTATTTACAGATATAATTTGGGTATTATTAAACAATCCGGCATGCCAAGCCGGACTGTAGGGAGCCACTCGATTAACTGTAGAATCGGATAAGCCAAAGCCATACCGGCTTTCTGAATGCTGCGGTGATGGCATAAAACACAACGCTACCCCAAAACGTGCCCATTGCTGCACAACTACATTTTGAAAATCAAAGGCTGTATATAACCAATCGTGTAAGGCTTGGCGTAAATCGATTGCACAGGCCTGTTGAATCCAGTCTGCTAAATCCTGTAATACATAACCCTGTGTTCGGGCTTTAGATTGATATGCATAACGTAAAACATCGGCTAGCGTAAAACGGCCGTTGGTATTAAAATATATTGTGCTGTCAAGCATAAATGCCATTATACTGCCTTCATCGTAAATACTCGTTTTTCTGTACGGTACGCCGGGTACATAGCCGTCTAACCAGGTGTCTATACTGGTTTCTGCCAAACTTAAATTAAATCGTCCGTAATTGTGTACATGCTTTTGCAAACGTTCTTCCATGCACGTTTTAAACTGTATCCAGTTAAAAACGCCTGAGGCATAAAGCAGTTTATCGCCATAATAGGTAGTAAAACCCTCGTAAACAGCACCACAATCTGAATACTGTGCATTTAAAAAATTATATGGTAATAAACTTTCTGGTCTAAGAGTTTTAATATTCCATACATGAAATAATTCGTGTGAGGCTACACCTAAAAAATCATCATACAAACTATCATTTAGCTGGTGGGCAGGACCCAATGCTAAAACAGTACTTTTTAAATGCTCCACACCATGATAAAATTTAAAGGGCAGCAGTAATACTAAAAAATGAAATGCATCTACCGGAATACTGCCCCAAAATTGAATTTGTGCTTGTGTAAATGCTTCAAAATGCGCCTTTATTTTAATCCAATCCGGTGAACAAGGTCCAGAAAAATGAATAAAAAAGCGGGTTGATTGTACCGTATAACTGAATTGTTGTAAATGTAAACCACAAATAACAGGCGCATCGGCTAATTCATCATATGTTTCTGCTTTATACCAATTATCTGCTTGCAAGGGCAAAGCTGTGGCAATTTTAAAATGTTCAGGTATTTTAAACTGTAAAAAATGCGCTTTGGTTTCAAAGCCTTCGGCCCAATAACAACAATGCACCGGGTTAATGTATAAAATTTCAGCATTAGCATAACAAGCACCGGCATTATATTCGGCAGCATAATAACTGTAACTTAAATAAACTTCGGTACATTGTGCAGTGCTTATAGTCCAACTAGAGGGGCTGTACTTACTGCATTGCAAGGTATTACCCTGTACATCGCGGGCTTCCAATTTTTTAATGTGTTTGGCAAAATGGCCCAATTCATATCTGCCGGGGCGCCATACAGGTAAATGTATTTTTAATTGGGATGTTGTTATACCTTCAATTTTTAAATCCACATAAATATAATGTGAGGCCGGATTTTTTTGATAAAATGTATAATACAGCATGATAAAAAAGTAAATTTAACGAAAGAACGATATTTTATGCCTAAACCTGAAAAAAATAGGATCGTGTACTCAACCAAACCTGATTTGGTAAAAGATCAAGATGCACTGGATGCCGTAGAAATTACCTTTACAGGTACACAAAACCTGCGTATACATTTAGACCGATTAGGTGGCGGCAAATGCGTTTCGCGTATTACCGGTTTTAAAGGTAACACTGCAGCTTTTGAAGAACTAACCAAATTTTTAAAATCATCCTGTGGGGTTGGAGGCAATTTTAAAAATGATGAAATTTTAATTCAAGGTGATAAACGAGATAAGCTTATGGAATTATTATTTAAAAAAGGGTATTTAGTTAAAAAATCTGGTGGATAATTTATTATACCAAATGGCTTAATTAATTTTTTTAATGATGCCTTTTTAGGATTGTGTGTTTTTTATTAGGGTGATGCCTTTCAGGTATTTATTGTTTAAATTATTAGGGCGATGCCTTCTGATTAGAATTTTTTTATTTGGATAATTAGTAGTATTTGGGCGATGCCTTC
>RFNG01000140.1 GCA_009927275.1 Sphingobacteriia bacterium
CGTTGCAAATAAATTAGTACTCAATAATAATGCTAATGCGTCGATTAATTTAAATGGTGGTGTTGCTACACTGGATTCTCTTTTTGCCTTTAACGGTGCAATTATACATTCCAATTCTAATTTAAATGCTAATAAAATACGATTGGATGGTGGAGTTTCCTACACAGGTAATAGTTCAGGTAGTAGTGCAATAGGTGATTTTTGGGTTTTTAATGCTACTGTAAATAACAATAATGGAACCTACAACATATCCGACTCACTTGTAACCAGTCATACTTCTGCTCAAATTGATTTTACAGGAGCAACTGCAATTACCATTCCAAATTGTCAAATTTCTGGAGGTGTATTTAATATATCAAATAATGGAGTAAACACAATAACCAATTTAAATATAAGCTCCGGAACCTCAAATTTTAATGGCACTTCAGCTGTATCCGTTAATGATGCAACGGTTTCCGGAACATCCGTTTTAAATGTAAATAATGGTCAGCTTAATTTGGTTGATAATATTTTTTTAAATGGCGGAAATTGTGCTGTTTCAGGTGGTTCAATTTCGCTTTCCGGTATTATGACTTTTTCCAGTAATGGCGGCTATTCAAATTCAGGAACCGGTGGATTAATTTTAAAAGCTTCAGCTTCTAAAATTGCTGGTATTGGTGATTTAACAAATGGATCATTTACAGGAAATACAAATATTACGGCTGAGGCATTGTTTCATGCAGGTAATACAAACTGGGCATGCCTCGGCACCAATGGAATTCAAAATGTAACAGTAGGAAATTGGGATGTATCAACTACTGGTAATGGATTTCCTATGGCCTGCTGGGGTTGTTCATTTACACCAAACGACGTAGGAAATAATTTTGAATCTATTTGTGAAAATGATGCGGTCTATACAGGTAAAGTCTCAACTGATGTTTTGACTCCGGGTAATGCGTATTGGTTTTATTTAGGTTATACGGCTCCTTTAACTGCAGGCCCAAGTTTTACGTGGTTTAGTAAAGGCGATATTGCACAAGGAAACATAGTTGCAAATGGCGTGTCAAATAATGCACTTGATTTTCTATACGGAAATCCATATCCATGTGCTATAAATTCAGCATCCTTACCAGGCGCCACTTACTCCGTATGGGATAGAAATAATAATCAACAAGAATCATGGAATGGTGTCACTTCATCCCCTGCGGGCGTGCTCACACAATTTATACCTGCGGGGCAAGGTTTTTTTAATACAAGTCCTAGTATAACATTTCAAGAAAGTTTTAAAACAACAACTATTTCATCTCAATTGAATAAGACTTCTAATACAGTACACTTACCCTGGATGCGACTCAAAGTTATGAATAGTCAAACAAGCGATGAAGCTTTGATAATGCGAAGTATTGAAAGTACATTAAAGAAAGATGTAATGTACGATGTTCTAAAGTATTTTAAAAAATCTCAAAAATATCCAAATGCAAATTTTAATACAAAACAAACTACAATATCTTCATTAGATATTGATGGCTTAGATTATATCATGCAGTCTTTACCATTTAATGCAAATAACATAACAATTCCTATTCGTGTTCGTGTTAAATCAACCGGTACTTACACCCTAGAGGCATTTGATTTTGATCAATGGGATGGATGCATATTGCTTAAAGATAACC
>RFNG01000159.1 GCA_009927275.1 Sphingobacteriia bacterium
TTTTCATTGCAAATAAGTTACTGCCCAGTGCCGCCTGATTGGCATCGCCTAAAAGCGTTAAAGTTGTTCCGGCAGTAGAGGTTAAACCTCCGCTTAGTGGTGAAGCAGGTAATATAAAATCACAGGGTGCTGCTCCATCAATTGTAACATTTATGTTATCAATTTTTAAATAGCCTTGCTGAATATTTAATTGTGAAAACACTGTAAATGAGTTAGAAATAGAAAGTTCATTTGCAGGTGCCAATAAGTTTAAATTCAATTGATCAAGAACATCACCACCATTTGCCACATCAAACTGAATTGATCCACCATTTCCTCCATTGATGTTTAATATTGCAGCACCATCCCCAACTAAACTACCTGTTGAAACTACTGGAATAGTTCCGTTTAATGTTAAACTATAAAATCAAACCCAAAAGTGTTTCCGGCTGTAATTGCCAAACTGCCATTTATTATACAGTCGCCGTCCATAAGAGGCCCTGCTGCGTCCACAATTACATCACCATATCCTAAAAAAGCTGCTCCAGGATTCGTTGATCCATTACTACCAATTAAAACAGCACTAGAAGAAGTTAGAGAAAATACAGCACTTGCAGCGATAATATTTGGGCGGTATTTACGACTATTGTTAATGGTTACCGTAGCATTAGCATTGGCATCAAGCAAGCAAGTACTAATTCTGCCCCCACCTGTTATTATAAGTTCGCAATTAGTTTCCACAAGTACTTTAGATGTGGCAGGAATACTTGTTAAAACTGTAGTTAATGTAGCTACTGCATTATTTTTTATATTCCAAATAGTATTAGCTGTATTAAAAGCCGTTGGTGTTAAGGTTGGAGCCCCCCCATTAATGTCATCTGTCCATGAACTTAATTGCCCCACATCAGTTGAACCCGTTTTGAGATACCAATTAGTTTGCGCAAAGGCGTTTTGAAACAAAAAACCAAATACTAATAGGCTAAAAAGGTATATGTGCCGTTTCATGTTTTAAATATAAGCAATTTGATGCAATAAATAAATCTATGAAAATGCATAAC
>RFNG01000144.1 GCA_009927275.1 Sphingobacteriia bacterium
TTACTTTAATAGAACAAGATTTAACAAAAGGTCCCTATAGTTTTACTATAAATGATACTACAGACGCACCTCGATTTGAACTTAGTATTTGCTCCAGCAAACAAACCGGTAATTCCTATACAGACCTTAACAGTCCGGTGCAATTTTTTGGCCATGGTTTACAAACCGATGTAATATTAAATTTTAATGCTTCAACACAGTATAAAATTATTGTAAGTAATATTCTGGGGCAGATTGTACAGCATCCAATTCAAGGCCATGATGCACAAAAGCGCATTACTATTGATGTGCCTTTACACGAATTACGATTTATTAGGGTAGAGGCTGAGGGTAGGGTATACCATCAAAAATGTTAGGACAATAAACTGTTAATAGGCTGTTAACAAACTAATTTGTAATTGCAAACCTTTACATTATTTTTGGATATGCCTGTAAGTTTAAAAGAGGAGAATCAAAAATTGTTTTATTCCATTTCCGAAGTGGCAGAGCTTTTAGAGCTTAATGCAAGTACCATTCGCTTTTGGGAAAAAGAATTTAAAGCCTTACAGCCTAAAAAAACACAAAAAGGAAACCGCCAGTTTACAAAAAAAGATATAGAGTTGATTCAGCGCATTAGTTTTTTAGTTAAAGAAAAAGGCTATACCATACAGGGTGCCAAAGATCAGCTTAAAACACGTGAATCGCAACGCGAAAATTCAGAAGAAACCGAAGTGATAAAAAAATTACAGGCCATTCGTCGTAAACTGTTAGAACTTAAAAAGAATCTGGATTAATTTTACTTTTATTTCAGATGTCTTATATTGATTGCCATACTCATATTATTCCTGAGCATTTACCAGATTTTTCAAAACAATTTGGTTATGGTGATTTTATACATTTGCAACACCATACCCCTCTAAAGGCATGGATGATGAGGGGCTCACAGCGCTTTAGAGAAATTGATGCCAACTGTTGGAATCCCGAACTTCGTATTGCAGAAATGCAGCAGCATGGCATTACACACCAAGTGCTTTGTACCATACCGGTCATGTTCAATTATTGGGCTAAACCGGCAGATACGCTTTATATTTCTCAGTTTTTAAATGATCATATTGCACAGGTTTGTAAAACCCATCCAAATTCATTTTATGGATTAGGTACGGTGCCCATGCAAGACAGTGCATACGCCATTAAAGAGTTAGAGCGTTGTAAAGCTTTAGGTTTACGGGGTTTGCAAATAGGCAGTAATGTAAATCAAATTAACCTTAACGATTCACAATTTTATGACATATTTGAAGCCTGTGAATCATTAAATATGTGTTTACTCATCCATCCCTGGGAAATGATGGGGCAAGAACACATGAGTAAATATTGGTTGCCCTGGCTTGTGGGCATGCCCGCAGAGATAACCCGTGCCATTTGCAGTTTTATTTTTGGCGGTATATTTGACCGTTACCCTAAATTAAGAGTTTGTTTTGCCCATGGTGGCGGAACTTTTTTAAGCACATTGGGCCGCATAGAACATGGTTGGTCGTGTCGCCCCGATTTGGTAGCTGTTGATAATCCAAAGCCGCCAAGTTCGTATTTAGGTCATTTTTGGGTTGATAGTCATGTGTGTGATAAGGCACAATTACAATTTACTATTCAAAAATTGGAATCAAAAAAAGTGGTGCAGGGCAGTGATTATCCATTTCCATTGGGTGAGGCTGTTCCCGGCGAATTAGTTCGTCAATCGGATTTAACAGCATCGGTTCAAACAGATATTTTTGAACATAGTCCTGCCGCTTGGTTGGGATTATAAATTTGTATTATACTTTTATTTTAATTAATTTTACAAGTTATGCCACTGACAATTAGATACATAGTTGTTTTGTTTTTTCCATTGATGCTGGTGGCGCAAAATAGTCCCTATTATAATGACATGGGTCTTATTTTAGGTGTATCCAATTATTTGGGCGATATAGGGGGATTACAAAAAACAGCTCAGCCTTTTTTATACGATATGAAATTGGCTAAAACCAAGTGGGCAACCGGTTTATTTTTTAGAACACTCGTGGCAAAATCAAAAGATAAAGCCGGGCGTCGTTCTAATGTGTATTCTCAGGGCGTTCAAAGTTTATGGCTCCGTACCAATTTTCAATATCTCAGAATTGAAGGGGATGATAAGCTTAGTACAAATCCAGGTAGAATGTACAGAAATTTAAATTTTATTAATGATTTGTACTCACTCGAGACGGTTTTTGATTATTATTTTTATACCTCAAAAAAATTTGGAAGTAGTCAATTAAGTTGGTTATTTTCACCGTATTTATTTTCAGGAGTTGGTATATATTATCATAATCCAAAAGCACTCTATAAGGGATCATACATTGAATTACAACCTTTAAAGACAGAAGGTGTAGCATATTCCAATGTGGGCATGTCTATACCTATTGGATTGGGCCTGCAATTTATTTTTAAACCCACACGATCTAAGGCTACGCATAAATTGGGTATTGAATTTAACTGGAGGTATACGTTTACAGATTATCTAGATGATATTTCTTCAAAATGGATTAATCCAAAAAATCAGTGGAGTGCAACCTCAATTGCTTTATCTAATCGTACGCCTGAATTAGGCGATGCTGTTGATCCAGGATTTGCCAAAAATTATGGCTGGCAAGATGATGGTAATGGAAATAATTTAAATATGGCGCCACGAGGAGATCCAAATGATAAAGACTCCTATTTAACTCTAAATATAACTTATACCTATTCTAAGGGGCGTACATCAAGTTTTATACCGGGTTTATCACGTCCATTAACCAAACTTATGGAACGTATGAGTTCTAAAACCGGACCAAAAATGCACTTATACGCTCTAATCGTGTATCGAAAGGATTTTTTAAAAAACTTTGGCCTTTTTAACGTTAAATCATTCCATTTAAATTTCTTTAAGTTCATTGGGCGATCCTTCTGAATCGGTTTTTCGGATAATTATTAATATTTGGGCGATGCCTTTGGC
>RFNG01000073.1 GCA_009927275.1 Sphingobacteriia bacterium
TAAAAATGAATTTAATAAATTATTGAATTACCGTTTGTTTTGCAGCCTCAAGCATTGCATTTACCTCATTAACATTTTGGCCTTCAGCATAAATACGCAAAATAGGTTCGGTGCCACTAGCTCTTATCATTATCCAAGTAGATGAATTTATAAAAAACTTATAACCATCCAAATTATCGCAATGGCTTACCTTATAGGTTCCAAACGAAGTATATGCGTTATTTTCACATGCCTTTAGCACTTTTGTTTTTTGTTCCTCCGTAATATGTAAATCCAAACGGTCAAAATGAAATGGACCTGTTATGGCATAAACCTCTTGAATTAAATCATCCAAGGATTTTTTTGATTTTGCCATAAACTCCCATATGGTAAGTCCCATCCAAATTCCATCGCGTTCTGGTATATGTCCTTTTATTGCTATGCCGCCACTCTCTTCACCACCTAGTAAAACATCTTCGGTTACCATAATAGCACAAATATATTTAAAGCCAATTTTAACAATCTCTAAGTCCAATCCATAATGTTCACAAATGGTTTTTATTCGGCTCGTGGTACTAAAGGCTGTTACCACTTTACCATGCATACCTTTATATTTTACCAAATAATGAATCAATAGTAAAATAATATGATGTGAGTCTATAAATACACCTTTTGCATTATATAAACCAATACGATCCGCGTCACCATCGGTTGCTAAACCACAGGCAATGGTTTGTTCGGCTGCAATAAACCTACTAAATTCTAAAAGGTTTTTATGAATAGGCTCAGGTGCCTGGCCATCAAAACCGGGATTATGTGTACTGTGTAACCTCGGAATTTCTGGAAATAATTCCTGCATGACTCCCATTCCAGCTCCATACATGGCATCATACGCAAACCTTAATCCGCTGGATTTTATTGCTTGTAAATCAAAGCTTGCCTGTAAGTGTTGAATATACATGCTTTGTAAATCATGCATTTCAAGATTTTGTTTTGCGGGATGAGCATATGGTACAGAGCATACATCGGGTATACAGGCTTCAATTTGCTTAACCTGTTCTGGTGCCAAAGGTCCCCCATAGGCCCCTTTAATTTTATATCCATTATAACTGGGTGGATTATGACTAGCTGTTAAAACTATACCCAAATCAGCTTTTAAACGCAGGGTTGCCAGCGAAACCATTGGAGTGCTTACAATGGCATCGGCTACATGTACTTTAATACCATGAGCCCTAAAAACATTTATAGCTGTTTGTAAAAAAAGGGGGCCGCCAAAACGGCAATCATGCCCAATTACAACGCTGGGCGCTTTATTTGTTTGTGACTTTAACCATAAGGCAACAGCCTCTGTAACGCGTGCTACATTTTCGCAGGTAAAGTCTTGTGCAATTATGGCACGCCAGCCATCTGTTCCGAAACTAATTTTATAATTCATAAATTATGATGCTTGTCCGTGACAATTTTTAAATTTTTTACCGCTTCCGCATGGACAGGGATCGTTACGGCCAACTTTAGTTTCGGCTCTAAATGGCTGCGTTTTTACCTTTTGAGGTTCGGAGGCATCTGAACTTGCTTGCTGATCTTCACGACTTTCTACCAGCCGTTCTTTTTTTCGAACTACCGGTTCTTGTATAAAACGCGTTTTTTGTGCTGTTTGATCTTCAGGCAAACGCGCTTTCATTAAAAATGTAATAATATCGCGGTTTGATTTTAAAATCATTTCTTTAAACAAATTAAATGATTCTAATTTATAAATTACCAAGGGGTCTTTTTGCTCAAGTGCGGCATTTTGCACCGATTGTTTTAAATCATCAAGTTCACGCAAATGTTCTTTCCAGGCATCATCAATTGTATTAAGTACTACCCCTTTTTGAAAACTGAGCAACACCTCGTATCCTTTTGATTCAAATGCCGTTTTAATATGAGATACAACTTGAAGTTCACGAATGCCATCACCAAATGGCACAACCATGTTTTCAAATGTATTATTTGGATTATTATACACTTCGCTAACCACCGGAAA
Organism: Sphingobacteriia bacterium; assembly: GCA_009927275.1. GTDB lineage: Bacteria > Bacteroidota > Bacteroidia > B-17B0 > Aurantibacillaceae > Aurantibacillus. Next base: position 2,003 of record RFNG01000073.1, read on the forward strand.
AACCAGTTGAGCCATACGCTGCATACGTTCTTCAAACGCTGTATACACTTGTTGATAAAGCAATTCCATTAAAGCCGATTCGCTTTGGGATTTAAAATCATGTTCATTTATGGGATTTTCAATGCCAAAAATTTTCACACATTCTATACTCAAGCCTTCAAAATCATTTTGATCACGGCTTTGTTCTATAACTTGCGTAATCAATTCTTGCATCATGTTAGATAAATCTATGCTAAGTTTATCTCCAAAAAGCGCATTGCGCCTGCGGGTATACACTACATCGCGCTGCGCATTCATAACATCATCGTATTCAATTAAACGCTTGCGTATGCCAAAATTATTTTCTTCCACTTTTCTTTGGGCACGTTCAATACTTCGGGTAATCATACTGTGTTGAATTACCTCACCTTCTTTTAATCCTAAACGATCCATCATAGATGCAATACGTTCGCTACCAAACAAACGCATCAGATTATCTTCCAAACTCACATAAAACTGTGAGCTTCCGGGATCGCCCTGTCGTCCCGCACGACCACGCAACTGACGATCAACGCGGCGACTCTCATGGCGTTCAGTACCAATTATTGCCAAGCCCCCCGCATCTTTTACACCACTACCCAATTTAATATCGGTTCCACGACCGGCCATATTTGTTGCTATAGTTACAGTTCCTGCTTGTCCAGCCTCTGCTACAATTTCGGCTTCCTTGGCATGCAATTTGGCATTTAAAACGTTATGCCGAATACCTTTAAGTTTAAGCATGCGGCTTAGCAATTCTGAAATTTCAACGGTTGTTGTTCCAATTAGTACCGGACGACTGGCCTGTGTTAGCTTAACAACTTCATCAATAACGGCATTGTATTTTTCACGTTTGGTTTTATAAACATAATCCTGCTCATCTTTTCGTGTTAATGGACGATGTGTAGGTATTTCAACGACTTCAAGTTTGTATATATCCCAAAATTCCTGGGCCTCTGTAGATGCTGTACCTGTCATTCCACAAAGTTTATGATACATTCTGAAATAATTTTGCAGGGTAATGGTTGCATAGGTTTGCGTTGCAGCCTCTATTTTTACATTTTCTTTGGCTTCTATAGCCTGATGCAAACCATCACTGTAACGACGCCCTTCCATGATACGACCGGTTTGTTCATCAACAATTTTAACCTGTCCGTTATCAATTACATATTCGGTATCACGTTCAAAAACGGTATATGCTTTTAGTAATTGTTGTATGGTGTGTATACGCTCACTTTTAACAGAAAATTCTTGAACAATTTGCTCGCGGGCCTTGGCCTTGTCTGATGGTGACAATTGTTTTTTATCCAATTCAGCCAATTCATCGCCAACATTGGGAATAATAAAAAACTTAGGATCTTCAACGTTAGCAGTTAAAAAATCAAGTCCCTTTTCAGTTAGTTCTACATGATTATTTTTTTCTTCAATGGTAAAATACAATTCGGCATCCACTTTATGCATTTCCTTATTTTGGTCTTGCATGTAATGATTTTCAGTTCTTTGTAAAAGTGCTTTAACGCCTTGTTCACTTAAAAACTTAATTAGCGCGGAGTGTTTTGGAAAACCGCGGTATGCACGCAATAAGGGCATACCTACTTCTTTTTCTAATCCTTCTGCAAATTTCTTTTTAGCCTCTGTAATGCAGGTTTGAACATATTGTTTTTGCACCTGCACCAATTTTTCTATTCGAGGCTTATAGGTTTGAAATTCGTGTTTATCGCCCTGTGGTGTTGGACCACTTATAATTAATGGGGTTCGCGCATCATCAATTAAAACCGAGTCAACCTCATCAACAATGGCAAAGTGATGTTTACGTTGCACTAAATCTTCGGGACTGCGGGACATGTTATCGCGCAGATAATCAAATCCAAATTCATTATTGGTGCCATATGTAATATCGCTATCATAGGCCTCTTTGCGGGCAAGCGAATTGGGTTCGTATTTATCAATACAATCTACCTGCAAACCGTGAAACTGAAACAGTGGACCGTTCCATTCACAATCACGTTTTGCCAAATAATTATTTACGGTAACCACATGCACACCCCTACCGCTAAGGGCATTTAAAAAAATGGGAAGTGTTGAAACCAATGTTTTACCCTCGCCTGTTGCCATTTCGGCTATTTTACCCTCATGCAAAACGATGCCCCCAATTAACTGAACATCGTAATGTACCATATCCCAGGTTAGGGTGTTGCCGGCTACGGACCACATATTGCTATATTGTGCTGTAGCGTCTGTAATTGTAATATGTTTATACTGCTTAGCTAATTTATAGTCCCAATCCGTGGCGGTTACTTGAAGTTGTTTATGTTCTGTTAATCGACGAGCCGTCTCTTTTAAAATAGCAAAAGCTTCCTCAAGTACTTCATCCAATACCTGCTCTAACATTTGTAATTGTTTTTTTTCGAGCTCTTCAATACTTTTAAATATTGTTTCTTTTGACTCTATGTTAGTATCAGAATGAACCTGTGCCTTTAAAACCTGTTTTTCATCTTCAATAGGTTTAAGTTCCAGCGCTATTTTTGATTTTAATGCTGCTGATCGTTCACGAAGCGCGTTATCACTTAAATCATGAAGTTGGGCTTCAAAACCATGAATTTTTTCTACACGCATACGAATGCGCTTTACATCTTTTTCACTTTTGGTTCCAAACCATTTTTTTATAAAACTGAGCATGATTAAATTTGAGTAACAAAGATAGAAATTATCACGTAGCCTTTTGATTAGATTTTTTTATTTGAAGTATTAGAGCGATGCCTTCGGCCCGGGCTACTCCGGGCTCGTTACACTCGGTTATTGCTGCGCAAAGAACCAAGCCCTTCGTATCCCTATCGCATTTTTTTATTTTGTTGAAATTTAATTTGGGCGATGCATTTTCAAGTTTGATTTATTTTTATTTGGGCGCGTCCCTTTGGGTCGGGCTTCTACGGATTTCGCTGCGCT
>RFNG01000147.1 GCA_009927275.1 Sphingobacteriia bacterium
CCTTAGCCGGCTGTAGGGGCGTAGCGTTCTTTTAACCTTTAGGTTAAAAAACCGAACCTGTGAAGCCCGAAAGACGGCGACCGCAAAGCGGTAAGGCCCAAATAAAAAATAACATAAAGAATATAATTAGGGCGATGCCTTCTGTCCTGGTTTAATTATCAATTGGGTTTTAGGTAAATATTGTGTTATTATACGATCACGTTCTTGCTCTAGTTTTTTATATTCCATCTTTAAATCCTCAATGGATTCTAGTTGTGTTTCATTGGGTGCCGATTCCATTTCACAAAATGTGCTGTATAGTTTTGAAACTTTTTCACGCAACCGTTCTTCGTCTGCAAAAATGGATGTTTTAGTAGTAGCCATTAATTTAGACTTTAGGTTTTGTAAGTCTTTGTAAAACGCAACAGCTGTTTTATTTTTTTTAAATATAACCGAATCACGCTTTAAACTGTTTTGTAAAACCGTAATGGAATCAATACTGGAATTTATGCTGCTAAATAAAGTTTTAAGCTGATGGGCACTTTTATATACACGCTGGCGTTGCGTTAAGGTAAAGTCTAAATTAGAGGTGTCTTCAATACATTGAACAGTCCCCGTATAAGTAATATCTTTTACTTTAATATAAACCGAATATGTTCCGGGTAAAACCATAGGAGCCGTAAAACCTGCTCCATCCATTTTAGTGCTGCCTGCAGCAACTTTAGGGGGCGTTTCACGAAGATTCCAGTAAATTTTATTTAAACCTTTACGTACAGTTCCCGGAAATGTCTGAATGCAACGGTTTAATGAATCGCGAAGTTCTATTTCAATTTTACCTGTGCTTAAACGTTCTTTTAAATAATAGGTAATTGCTGGATGCGCAGGGGGATTACCTGCTGACCAAGCACCAGAAATTTCTGGACCACCCCAACCCAATGGGCCATTATTTAAAAGCAATGGCTCTGTAGTAAATAAGTGAAAGTCTTTTTCCCAAACCTCAGGATTTAATTCGCGCAAGGCGCGGATATCATCTAAAATAAAAACACCTCGGCCGTGTGTACCAATAATAAGATCGTGAGTTTTTGGATGTATTTGCAAATCACGAACCAAAGCAAATTCTGGAATATTATTTTTCATTCTAAACCAGTTTAAACCGCCATCCAGTGTGGCAAATAAGCCCGATTCGGTGCCTAAAAAAAGCAACTGTCGGTTTACATGATCTTCTTTAATTTTATGAGCAAAACCACTAAAAACCGGACTTGATAAACGGGTCCATGTTTTTCCTAAATCTGTACTTACAGCTAAATAGGTATTAAAATCACCATACATATGATTTTCAAGTGTGGCGTATACGGTATTACGATTAAAGTGAGAAGGCTCTATACTGCTTACCCACGATTGTTTTGCAATTCCGCTACGCGCAATAGCAGATGATACATTGGTCCATGTTGTGCCTCCGTTTTCGGATACTTGTAAATTTCCGTCGTCTGTACCAACCCAAATTACATGTTCATCAAGGGGTGATTCGGCAATGGTAAAAATTGTACAATGGTTTTCGGCTGACGTATTATCGGCACTTAAACCGCCACTTTCTTCCTGATTCTGTTTTTTTAAATCGTTGGTAGTTAAATCACCACTAATGCGTTTCCAGGTACGCCCTTGGTTGTTAGACACGTACAAATATTGCGCACCAACGTATAAGTGTTGAGGATTTTTTGCGCCGGTAACTATGGGCGTATTCCAATTCCATCGCAGTTTATCTTCCTTGGAAGTTTTTTGGGGTTGAATAAATTCAGATTTCATATTTTGTAAATTAACCCGATACATATTACCACCCTGGTATTCTGAATACACTGTTTTTCCGTCGGCATCCGGTATGGTCCAAAATCCATCGCCACCACCTACGCGGTTCCAGTTACCGTTTCCAATACCACCCGGAGCAGCACTGGGCGCCATCCAACTGCCATTGTCTTGTAAGCCTCCATAAATATTATAGGGCGTTTTTAAATCGTAGCTTACATGATAAAACTGTCCAACAGGCAAGCCGTGGTTAAACTGCCATGTGATACCATTATCTACACTCATATATACGCCGCCGTCGGTTCCTAAATACATAATGTTGGTATGTTTTGGATTAATCCATAACGCATGCATGTCGCTATGAACCCAACCGCCATCATAACTGGCCTCCGAAAATGAATATCCGCCATCATTACTATATGCAAATTGAAAGGCCGGGCGATACACGCGCTGAGCATCATTTGGATCAAACACCAATGTGCTGAAATAAAACGGACGGGCGCATACATTTAAAGAAGCGCTTTGGTTTTGCCAGGTTTCCCCACCATCCGAAGACCTATACAGGCCAGTATTTTTACTTTCAACTATGGCCAGCATTTGACGCGAATCGCTTGGAGCCATGGCAATGGCTATTCGTCCAAAGGGTTTTTCGGGTAATCCTTTGGTAATTTCGGTAAATGTTTTTCCGCCATCTGTACTTTTATATAATCCACTGCCTGGCCCACCCGAATTAAAACTGTAAGGCTGTCTTCTAAACTGCCACATCGATACAATAATATGTTCTGGATTTTTGGGATCTAAAATAATGTCAGCACAACCAGTGGCTGCATTTATGTAAAAAACTTGTTGCCAGGTTTCACCACCATTTACAGATTTGTATAGTCCCCGGTGCTTGCTATCGCTCCAAAGCGGTCCCGGTGCAGCTACATAAATTATATTATCATTTTCAGGATGAATACAGATTTTAGAAATGTGTTCAACACTATCGAGTCCAATTTTTTTCCAGTTATCACCGGCATCTGTAGATTTGTAAATTCCTACGCCATAGGAAACGGAATTACGCATATTACTTTCACCGGTGCCAGCATAAATAATTTTCGGTTGTTTTTGATTAACAGCTAAAGCACCTATAGATTGACAATATTTATCAAAAATAGATTTGTAAGAAGCACCTGCATTGGTAGATTTCCAAATGCCCCCGCCCGCGGTACCAATATAAAGCGTTTTGCCTTCATCTGCATTTACACCTTCAATGGCTGTAATTCTACCGCTCATAGTGCCGGGGCCAAGTTGCCGGGCTTCCATAACGCCAAACATACCGGCGTTAAACCGAACCTGTGCTTGGCATAATACATTTAAACCCAAAAGGGCGACGCACAAACGTATAAACATAAAAATTTATTTAGGTAATTTAAATACGGAATCTTCCAGTTTTGGATTTATTTCAATTTTGGTAAATATTGTTTCACCCCAACCACCTCCTACCGCCATAGGATATACTATCCCTTCAGGTAAACGGGTATAATTGCTGTAGAGTGTAGACGACTCAATTTGTTTTCCATTAAGATTTATTTTTTGCGATTCTTTAATTATATAAAACGAAATGGCATCCATATAAAACGTTGTTTCCTCGCCCTCTTTACCAATCATTTTAAATTTGTGGCATTCGGTACCATCCATATCATCTGTTCCCAAATATTCTAATGTTTTACCAAGTTCTTTGTAGGTAATAAACGCATCACCCAAATGCAAACCATCTTGCCCTTTTTTTACTTCATCAGCTGTCATAGGCTCTGGCTTGGTTTGTCCCTGAAAGGGCATAAAATTCCAGCCTTCGGTGGGCGTTAGTATAGAATAGCCATCCATGCCCATAAAGCTGATATTTTGTCGCATACCTTTTTTGTCTGACTGAATAAATGTGAGTTTAATTTCTGCGCCATTTGATTTTAGCATGGCTTCTGAGCGCATGGTTTTTATTTTGTCCCATGATTCGCGTCCGCCAATGGCCTTAATATGCTGTTCAATAATGTTCTGATAATTTTGACCCTGAGTTATACCCGAAAAAAAAAGGGAAATGAGTAAAATAATAACGCTTGAATTTATTGTTTTCATAGTAATCAAAGGTAGAGAATTATAAAGAGTATAACATATATCATTTTGGTTTTAATTAACATTACTAAGCACATCAAAACACCAGATTCCCATTAACTTTAAAAAAAAATAAACTATGTCAACACAACAACACTGGGGTTTAGATCCCCATCACAGCGAAATTAATTTTAAAGTGCGTCACATGATGATTGCGCATGTAAGTGGAAGTTTTACCAGTTTTAATGTTCAGGCTGAAACCGAAGGTGACGATTTTTCAAAAGCCAAAGTGCGTTTTGACGCCGATGTAAACAGTATAAATACCAAAAACGAGCATCGCGATACCCATTTAAAATCTCCGGAATTTTTTAATGCCGAACAATTTCCAAAAATTACTTTTGTAAGCACTGCCATTCGTCCGGTAGATAGCGGCTATGAAATTGAAGGCGCGCTTACTGTAAAAAATATTTCAAAACCGGTTACCCTAAGGGCTGAATTTGGTGGAATAGGTAAAGACCCCTATGGCAACACTAAAGCCGGTTTTACGTTAGCAGGTAAAATAAATCGAAATGATTTTGGTTTAAGCTGGAATGCCCCCCTAGAAACCGGTGGAGTATTGGTTGGCGAAGAGCTAAATATTTCAGCAGATATTCAATTGAGCAAACAATAATATTTCAATACCATAAAAAAAAGCCCTCATAGAGGGCTTTTTTTTATATCCTTAAATAACCTTGTTATTTTTCTATAATTAGTTTTTTCTGAATCTGACCTTCAGGACTGCTTATTTTTAATAAATATAAACCGGCATTTAAATCTGTCCATTTCAGTTGCAATGGCAAATGGGTATTTGGCCAATCTACACTTTTAATACATGCACCATTTAAAGCATACACATTAACTTTGGCAGATTCGGCATAACCTTGCGCATACACCAGTTCAAAAGCACCGGCATTAGGTTGAGGATATACCTGTAAAAAGGCGGATTCCAAATTAAAAATTCCGGATACAATCTGATTGTATTTAATGGCCGGCGGACTAACATTAATGTAAACAAATCCTGCGCCTCTGTAAATAGAGTAGCTGGCACAAGCCGAAGCGGTAGCACCACAGTTAGCCGTTACGGTTAAGCAAATAGGGTACATACCTGAGGCAGAATATTGATGTGATGCATATAAGCTGTAAGTATTTGAGCCGTCACCCCAGCTCCATTGCGCGTTTGATACATTCCATGGAAAAGAGGGAATGGCAGTCCAAACCTGATTAGTACCAGTAGGAACTACTGTAAAATTAGCATTAGCCACACATGGAATACCCGTTACCGAAAACGTTTGAAATTTAGTTACGGTACATAAAGGTCCATTGGAAAGAATTAGATTAACGCCATATACACCTGCACTGGGATAGGTTGCGGAAGGCGCGGCTAAAAAGGATCCAAATCCGTTACCAAAATTCCAGGTATACGATGTGTTTGCAGTAATACCTTGCCCGGCAGCTGAAAAATTTAGCACACCGTTATTTGGACTACTAATTATTGTAGGATTTGCTAAGCCACAGGTATTATTGTTTACACTTACAGCTTGAAACGCAGTATCAATACAACTAGGCGTAACACTGCTATTCATAACCATTAAGGTAGCAGTGTAATTGCCATTGGCATAAACATGCGAAGTTACAGGATTTGTTCCGCTGCTTGCCTGCGCCCCATCTCCAAAAGTCCAAAAATAAACATATCCATTCAGGGTTCCGGTAGATGTACTTTGAAAATTAACCAACCCATTAGCACTGTTTGTTTTTGTAAACGATGCAATTAAGTTGCAATACGTGTTTACATTAACGGGAATTTGTATGCTGGAAGTACAAGCGGGTGTAGCATTATTACTGGCATAAAGTGTAGCCGTATAAATACCATTGGCAGAGTAGGTATGTGCAGGGGACATTAAATTACTTGTGCTGTTATCTCCAAAATTCCAGGTATAGGTTGTGGCCGCCAAAGTGCCTGAACTGGTATTATTAAATTGCACCTGGCCGGAGACCGACTGGGTAAAATTAAAATTAGCATTTAAGTTACAGGGATTGGCATTAACGTTGGTAATGGTTATAACCGCTGTGGCTCCTGATGAACACGTTGGCGCCGAACTTAAAATAAATAAATTTACCGTGTAAGTGCCATTTGCTGTATAGGTATAGCTTGGAAATTTGCCTGCATTGCCGGTACCTGTAAATGTTGGCGCACCATTGCCCCAGGTCCAGTAATATACAGTAGTAGCCGTATTGGTTAGTATGGATGTTGAGCTAAAGGTAACCAATCCATTAGCACCATAATTAAAGGTGAAACTGGCCTGGCAAGATTGTGAAAAACTAAATTGAGAAGCCAACACTAAAACTAGCGTTAAGGCAAAGGTTTGGTAAAATTTTGATTTCATTTGATAAAATTATAAAAATTAAAATCTTATATATTTCAGTCCACATCGTTTAATATGTTTAATTCGTAAACAAAGCGTTTTAATTAGGGAATCAAATATGTACTCAATGAACAAAATGTTATAAATTCTATTTGACGTTTAAAATATCCATCGAAATCCTAAACCAATTATGGCAAAACAAAAACTGTAAATCCAGATAAACCGTCTTAAATTATTTTCAAATGCAATTTTTTTACGTTTGGCACTAATAAATAAAATTCCCAAACTAATTAAATGCGAAAAGATAATGGTGTTTTCTAAAAGCAGCGCGCATTTATTGGCGCTAAGTCCCCATTCAAAAATCCTAAAACACACAGCACACAATACAATGGCATCCAGTAATAAGCTTAAACCAATAAGACCCAGTATAAGCACCCTGTTATACCAAAAAAAAGTCATATTGTCTAAACTTATAAAGAGGTTTAAAACCACAGCTAAAACAGCTATTAGCGTAGCATTAAGAATTACTAAAACATCGCGGTCAAAAAACGGATTTTTATCTGCAAAAATTACGGCGGGCACATAAATTAATAGTGCCAGAAGTACCGCTGGCGAAAACCATTTGGCAATACGCTGTGCCATACCACTAACACTGTTTTGGGGCAAATAAACCGAAAATGCTGCAGCGCATAGCATTATGGCTGCTGCGGGTAAAGCCATATGTTTAAAGTAAATAATTTCTACAGGAATTTTTATTAAATTAAATAAAGCCACGCATAAGGCACTAAAAATAAATCCGGCAATTCCCATCAGTCCGGTAAACAAAATAAAATCGCTTGTAAATCTAAAAAAAGAAAATGCCCTTGTTTTTAAATCAATATTTTGAAACCCCAATCCTCCCATAATCCAGAGTAAAAGCGGAATATGAATACAGCTTAAAATATAGCTTTGCGAGGAGGCATCAGCCGGCATGGTATTTATACTTATACAACACAGTGCCGCTAATAAATACAAAGTAATAATGTGAGGTTTACGATTTACTTGTAAATTAAAATAAACAGCCCAAATAAAGGGAATGGTAATTAGCCCTATGTTACGGCTAAAAAAGAAACTTTCATCCAAGCCAAAAATCCAAGGTAATTGCGTGCACAATGCGCTGCCTAGGGCCGGAATCCACAAACGTTTAGAAAATTTGGGTAATGCAGCAGATTTAGGTTTAAACCGATAGTACCAACACTGGGCCACCGGGTGTAAGGTATAGTCGGGCCAAATATTTAAAAAGGCACGTTCAAACGATTTTGAATTATCGCGGTACAGTATTTCAAGTTCAGCGGGCGCATCAAGGGCTGCTTTAATTTTTAAAATCAGCTGTGATATTTCAGAGTTCAATTGTAGTTGAAATTAACAGTGAATCAGGCTATTGTGGGAGGAGGTTCCATCATATGCCCGCATTGTTTGCAGGTACGTAATGCAGTGCTTGTATAAAAGCGTTTAAACTCACCCTGAAATTGCGTTGCAATATCGGTAAGATTAAAATATACTTCGTGCAATTTAGTATTACAGTTTTCGCAAAACCACAACAACCCGTCTTTTTCATTATTTTTTTTACGGTGCTCAACTACTAATCCAATGGTATTGGGGCCGCGTTTGGGATTGTGGGGCACTTTGGCAGGCAGTAAAAAAATATCACCTTCATTAATTGTTAATGTTTCTGCTTTGCCGTTTTGCTGAACCACAATCTCAATAGTTCCTTCAAGCTGATAAAAAAATTCTTCTCCTTCATTATAATGAAAGTCTTTTCGTGAATTAGGACCACCCACCACCATAATAATAAAGTCTGCATCTTTATATATAACTTTATTGTTAACGGGTGGCTTTAACAAATGACGATTTTCTTTAATCCAAGATTTTAAATTAAAAGGCGGTATAAGCATAATTAAAGGTATTAATTAGAAATTAAAAACTGTTTTTGTATTAAATATTCTGCAATTTGAACCGCGTTAGTTGCTGCACCTTTTCGTAAATTATCAGAAACTATCCATAAGTTAAATGCATATAAAGCAGAGGGGTCTTTACGAATTCGGCCAACCCAAACCGTATCGTTTTCATGGGCCGTTATAGGCATGGGGTATTGATTTTGTTGGGGATCATCAAACACAACGCAGCCTGTTGTATTGGAAATAATCGTACGCAATTCAACTTCACTTATTGGGCTTTTAAACTGTACATTAACACTTTCGCTATGTCCACCCATAACAGGAACTCTTACAGCTGTTGCAGTAATAGCCAGTTCAGGGCATTCTAATATTTTTTGGGTTTCTTGTATCAATTTATGTTCTTCTTTTGTGTACCCATCGTTTAAAAATATATCAACCTGCGGTAACACGTTTAAATCTATTTCGTGGGGGTATATTTTATATCCGTCATAATGGCCTTTACGCTCATTCATTAGCTGTAAAACGGCACGGTTTCCTGTACCTGTTACACTTTGATAGGTAGAAACCACGATGCGTGCAATGTGATGTGTGCGGTGCGCATTATATAAAGCCATAACCATTTGAATGGTAGAACAATTTGGGTTGGCAATAATTTTATGGTTTAAAGAAATGGTATGCGCATTAATTTCAGGCACTACCAGCGCTACAGTATCATACATGCGCCAGGCAGATGAATTGTCAATTACCCAGCAGCCTGCTGCCGCAAATTTAGGTGCCCATTCTAATGATGGGCCTGAACCTGCCGAAAACAAAGCAATCTGAGGCCTGGCTTGTAATACTTCAGAAACCTTTTGTAGGGTATAAGATTGAGATTGATACGTAATTTCTTTACCGGCAGATGCATCTGAGGCTGCCAGATATAATTCAGATATGGGCACTTGCCGTTCGGTAAGTACTTGTAATATTTTTTGACCAACCAAACCCGTGGCACCAATTATTGCAATTTTATAGCTCATGTCTTCCAGCGCTGCAATCGGCGCATACCGCGTGTAAATAACCAAGATAAAATTGCGGAGTGTCCTTGAGCGCGCATTTTAGTTCTGCAAAATTCCTGAAATTCTAAAACGGTTCCGTTAAAAGTAAAGGTGCCGTTTTGATAACAATAACTGCAATATAATACCGATTTACGCCCGTTACTTTCACTACCCCCATGCAGAGGATCTTTATGCATCGGCATACCACAGCTTTGGCAAAACCTTGCAGGTTTGTTTTTCATTGTTTAAAAATACATAATATCGCTTGATGGTAATTGTTTTTGTAACTGCGCGATATAGGTTTTAAATGTTAAAGGATACGTTTGTATACCATTATTTTTTATTTTATGTAATGATTTATAAAAATCAATAATGCCCAGGGTTAAAACAGTTTTTCCTATAAGTAATTGTAAAATAGCTGCACTTATATTACGAATAACATAGTATACAAATTCCACATATGGCAAATGTAAATAATGTAGTAGCATTCTGTTACGCTGAATGGTTATCGCTACACGAAGCGGCTGTATTGAATTAATGGTTGCAGAACCTAAGTGCCGGCATGCAGCCTTTGCAACATACCAATGCTTGTATCCCATACGTCCTATACGAATTCCCCATTCGGCATCTTCGTAATAATAGGGATTAAATCCTTCGTGCAATGCACCACAGATGTTTATTATTTCTTTATGAATTAAAAGGTTTGATCCTGAGCAGAAAAAACTGGGCAAATAGGCATGTGGTTTTGAATACAGGTTAAGTGTTGTAGTTATTTTTCCAAATTTGTGTTTTGGAGCTTTTGCAGCATCGCAAAGAGTTGCCTGATTTGAATTATAAACCGAACCTGTATAGCAGGCTATCCCCTTGTGTTTTATTGCTTTTTGACATTCTAAAAGGTATGAAACATCCAAAAATACATCCGTATTTAAAATTAAAATCCAATTATATTTTGAAGCATTAATGCCACGATTAACGTTTCCCGAAAATCCTGTATTGTGGGCATAATCTAAAAACTGCAGTTTTGTGTTTATATTTAAACACACCGTTTTTGAATTATCTGTGGAAGCATCATCGCTTACTATAATTTCAAAAGTTTTAATCTGCGCTTTTTCAATTGCAAAAATTACATGTTCAATACAGGAAGAAAGCATTAATGCGCCATTATAATTGGGTATAACTACAGAAAGCTCCATCTTGTTATACAAAGGTATTAAAGCATTTCACAAGACATAAAAAACCCCGCTGTAGCGGGGTAAATCTCAAAATTCAAAATAAGTATGCGTATTAATTGAGCTATAATAATTTATATCAGGCGCTCTATTTTTTTATAGGAATTAATTTTAGCATAAAAATTAATCCCCCTTTTTAAGCATTTTTATAATGTTTATGCATTAGCAATAGCTTCATCATTAAGCACCTGTTTAATTTTTTGTTCAATCTCTTCGGCTAAATCTGGATTTTCAATAAACAAGGCTTTTACCGCATCCCGACCTTGCCCCAGTTTGGTGTCTTCGTAAGAAAACCAGGCACCGGCCTTTTTTATTACGCCTTTTTCTACACCCATATCTATAATTTCACCAACACGGCTAATGCCTTCGCCAAAAATAATATCAAATTCAGATTGGCGGAAGGGCGGCGCCACTTTGTTTTTAATTACTTTTACGCGCACGCGATTACCGGTAACATTTTCACCGTCTTTAAGCTGGCTAATGCGTCGGATATCCAAGCGGACAGAGGCATAAAATTTAAGCGCATTTCCTCCGGTAGTGGTTTCCGGATTTCCAAACATAATACCTATTTTTTCGCGCAATTGATTAATAAAAATACAGCAACAGCCTGTTTTACTAATTGTTCCTGTTAGTTTACGAAGCGCCTGACTCATTAAACGAGCCTGTAGTCCCATGCGGCTATCGCCCATTTCGCCTTCAATTTCAGCTTTAGGGGTTAATGCCGCAACCGAATCAATTACCACCAAATCAATGGCGCCGCTACGAATTAAATTATCGGCAATTTCAAGGGCCTGTTCACCGTTATCGGGTTGTGAAATCAGTAGGTTTTCAGTATTTACGCCCAGTTTTTCGGCATAAAATCGGTCAAAGGCATGCTCTGCATCAATAATAGCTGCTATGCCCCCTTGTTTTTGAACATTTGCAATAGCATGCGTTGCTAAAGTAGTTTTTCCTGACGATTCAGGCCCGTAAATTTCAACGATACGACCCTTTGGCAGGCCGCCAATACCCAGCGCTACATCAAGCCCAAGAGACCCTGTTGAAATGGCTTCCATGTGTTCAATTTGGCTGTCACCAAGTTTCATAATGGTGCCCTTGCCATAGGTTTTTTCAAGCTTATCAAGCGTAAGCTGCAGTGCTTTTAATTTCTCACTCGAAATATTTTTTTTATTGGAATTGCTTACAGAACCCTCAAGCGCATCAAGGATTTCATCGTTATTTTTTTTATTTGCCATAGTTTATTTTTTTATGTTTCAATGTTAATTTCAAACAAAAGTAATAGGTTTTGTAGCAATGCAATGCTATAAAATGTAGTAAATTAAATTTTTTATTAGTTGCAAAAAATGCAAGTTTACGCAATGCTTAAAGCCATAACAATTTTGTAGATTTAATAATTACAATGCAAAAACAGAACACAGATTTAATAATTAAGAAATTAAATTGCCTATGAACACATTAAAATGGTATTTAGGAATAAGCCTACTGTTTTTAATTTCAGCATGTACAAGCTATAATATACAAAAGCGTCATTATACAAAAGGCCTGTACTGGAATGTAAGCCATGGTAAAAAATTAAAAAACAATGCAATTGTTAAATTACAAATACAGGATGTTGAAACGGCCCAACCTATTACTGTTCAGGCATCTCGTCAAAAGTTGCCAGTGCTTATTCAACCAACCGAAAAGCAATTTAACACTAACATCCAAACGCAAGCAGTTTTAAATTTTAAACAGTGTTTATTACGGCAATGGCCCGCAGATGTTAAAATAAATAAACATATTACAACCCACAAAAAACCAACATCT
>RFNG01000039.1 GCA_009927275.1 Sphingobacteriia bacterium
TCATATTATTTTATTGTAACATAAAAGCCATATTTTATTGATATTTAAAAACATCCAAAAATTCAAAATTCTATTTTTATAAAGTTTTACCTCTTTATTTTAAAAATAACGTAACTGTAAACAACATTTATTTTTAAACTACCTTTAGGGTTATGGATCAGCTCTTTGAATTTTATATGGAGGCCACACCAAACCCCAATGCCATAAAATTTGTAAGTAGTCGTCAGTTATTGGTAACTGGTGCTATTGCAGAATATTCAAGCCCCCCGGCAATACAAGAGGCTCCGTTGGTTTACGAATTGTTTAAGTTTGCTTGTATTCAGCGCGTATTAGTTAGTTCTTTTTTTATAACCTTAACTAAAACAGAAGATACCGATTGGTATGAAATTCAAAACGACTTGCGTGTATTTTTAAATCAGTATTGTAATGCTTTAAAACCCATTGTTTTAAAATTACCGGTACAACATTTACCAGAGGATTCTGTATCTTCAAAAACCGTGGCGGTTAACACGCAACATGCGTCACCGGCTAATGCTGTGGAGGCGCAAATTATTGAAGTTTTAGAACAATATATTCGTCCGGCTGTAGAACAAGATGGTGGTTTAATAACTTTTAAATCATTACATGAGGGCGTAGTAACTGTTCAAATGCGGGGAAGTTGTTCGGGCTGCCCCAGTAGTACACAAACTTTAAAATCGGGTATTGAAGGTGTATTAAAACGGATTTTGCCCGAACATGTTAAAGCAGTAATCAGCGAAGCGGTATGAAAAGGCGTCCCTCGTTTGATGAAATATATATGAATTTAGCCACTGAATTGGCAGAGCGTTCACACTGTGTTAAGGCAAAAGTTGGTGCTGTGCTCGCCAAGGATACCCGAATTGTAAGTTTAGGCTACAACGGTCCGCCTGCCGGCACACACAATTGTGATGAACAGTGGCCTGAAACCGGATGTCCGCGTGACAGCAAAGGCAGTTGTTCTTTAGCATTACATGCTGAACAAAATGCCATTTTATATGCTGTAAAAAATCAAGTACGCTTAAACAACGCGGTACTGTACGTAACGCTTTCACCCTGTATTGCTTGCGCACGCGTTATTTTTACAGCCGGAATAAAAAAAGTTTGGTACAAAGATTCATATGCAGCATTTAAAAATTTACCTACAGACGAGGGGATTGATTTTTTAAAAACATTTGGTGTTGAGGTACAGCGTTGGATAAACCAGTAATTTATGAAACGCATTTTGGCATTGCTTATACTGTACTTGTGTATTCAATTGCCAAGTGTTGCGCAATTTCATGCCCTACAAAACGGTCAAATTGTTGTTACGGCTAATCGTACTAATTCCGTGGATGTTCCAAAAAAACAACAAAAACAAGGTATTTCAATATGGAAACGGTTTTTAGCACAGCGTGAAATTCGCCGATTTCATAGGCTAGAGCAGCATGCCATTTTAAACTACCACAAACGATTACAAACCCGCAAGGTGCGCAAACGAATGAAAAATAATTTATATAAAATGAATAAAAACGCGTACACACCCAAACGTAGTTTCGGGTTTTCAAAATTCGGTTTTAGAATTCGTTAAATTTTCATTTTTTAACAATATAAAGTACTGTAAATCAATAAATTAAAGTTTTTGTTGAAAGTTTTGATTGGCAATTCAAAATTTGTAAGTTAACTTAGGACTTTAGTCTATTTATGTAAATTTAACATGATGCGGAAAATCTACGTTCTACTCTCGTTTTTATTATTATCATTTGGTTTAACCCATGCACAAAATGATAATGGCGCTATAAAAGTTACACTACAAGATAAAAACACCAAAGAAGCTATACCTTTTGCCAACGTAGTTGCGTACAAAGATGGTGTGCAGGTTGGTGTTGCCACTACCAACATGGATGGTGAAGCATTTATCAAACCCTTGGCTCCCGGAAAATATACTGTTAAGGGAATTTATGTGGGCTATCAGGCAACTGAAATTAAGGACATTGTGGTAGGCGAAGGTAAAACAGCATATGTAGTGGTAGGTTTAAGTAATGGTGAAGGGGTTAAACTCGATGAAGTTGTTGTTGAAACGTATTTAGTTCCATTGGTTGATCCAGATACCAAATCGGGCCAAACGGTAACTCGTGAAGATTATCAAAATTTAGCAACTAAAGATGTTAACTCGGTTGCTGCAACAACAGCGGGTGTTTATCAGGCTGATGAAGGACGCGGTTTAAATATTAGAGGGGGTCGTGGTTCAAATGCCACTTATTTTGTGGATGGTGTTAAAGTAATTGGAGGTCTTAGTTTACCTCAGCAATCTATTGAACAATTAAATGTTATTACCGGTGGTATTCCCGCCAATTACGGCGATTTAACTTCAGGAGCCATTTCCATTTCAACACGAGGGCCGCAGTCTAAATTTTTTGGAGGTTTAGAGCTTATCACTTCCAAATACCTTGATAAATTTAATTACAATTCATTAGGTTTTAGTTTTGGTGGTCCGCTTTACAAACTTAAAGATTCAACCCGTCGAACGGTACTTGGATTTTTTATTTCCGGTCAGGGTAACTACATTCAAGAGCCCAGTCCTTCATTTATTCCCATTTGGCGAGTAACAGATGAAAAATTAGACGAATTAAAGAAAAATCCATTAAGGCCTTCAAGTTCTGGTACAGGATTTGTGCGCAGTTCAGAGTTTGTAACTAAAAAAGATATGGATTCTTCAGCCATTCGTAAAAACGCTGTAGCCCGTAGTATTGCTTTAAATGGTAAACTGGATTTTTCACCTTCAGCTAATACCAATATGGTATTTGGAGGGGCCTATGAGTTTTCTGAAAGTATGGGTGCCGGCGTTGGTAATCAAATGTTTAACTGGGAAAACAACAGTAAGTCAACCAGTCGCACTTTTAGAACAAACTTTTCAATTACCCAAAAGTTTGGTAATGCCAAAACCGATAAATCTAAATCACAATCCTTAATTAGTAATGCTTATTTTAAGTTTTTGGGTAGTTATGAAAATTTATTTAGCCATTCCTTTAGTGCTACGCATGGCGACAATTTTTTTAATTACGGTTACATAGGTGAATTTAAACGTAATTTTTTAGAGCAGGATTGGGCTTATAACTACAATTTTACATCAGATTTTAAATACAACGGACAATCCATTAATTCCTATACGTACACCGGCCGTACTGAAATGCCTTTAACGTTTACTGGTGGTACTCTTAATCCGGATGCAACAGCGTATACTCAAGCATTATTGGCCTTAACAACCAATACTTTTTTACACTCCATGAATTATATTCAGGGTAATAACGGCTTGCTAAACGGACAAACCCGCAAAGTATTTACAGCTTGTTTAATAATTTTGGATTGTATCCAACGGGTAATAGCATTAGTCAGTTTCAGCAATTTCGTATTGCATCAAGCTTTAATGCGGATATAAAAAACCATGCTATTTCAGTTGGAATGGAATTTGATCAGCGTTGGAGCAGTTTTCATGGGGTAGCTGCCACAGCATTGTGGACCCGCATGCGCCAGTTGGCAAACACACATACCGAACAACTTGATCTTGAAAATCCTGTATTAAATGAAAACCTAAGCGGATTGATACCGTATTATTATTTTAATTACTTGTACCAGGCCGATAAACAAACCCAGTTTTCAGAAAAGTTTCTAGAGCTTATAGCGCAGAAAAATCCTAAAGCAGGTTTTGATAAAAGTTATACCGGCTTTATAAATATTGATA
>RFNG01000055.1 GCA_009927275.1 Sphingobacteriia bacterium
TAAAGACTCTATACTTACCAAGGTTTCAGCAGCACAAATTAAAGCACAAAATATCGCTGAACAAGGCTTTGCTGAACCCTGTGTTAAATTTGAAATGATTGACAACATAGAAAATAGGCAGCAATTAACCTATTTGTTTTTGTGTACAACACTCGATGAGTTTATCACAGGCGTATTGAAAAAGAAACTGGTGGATGGTGCAAAAATTATTTCAGCGCCTGGCAATAAATATATTATTGCCAGTATTTCGCTTGAAAACTCAAAATATACGAGTTCAGAAATGCGCGATAAGGCTGCTTTTATGAAGGCTAAGCAATTTGTGAATACCTTAATTAATGGATCGACTATTACATCTGAACAAATTATTAGGACCGATGAAAGCGATAGTAGAACTGAGCTTACAAGTACTGAAGTTGTAAAAGAGAAAGCTATGGGCTTTATACAAGGACTGGAACAGTTATTTTCAAAAGAAATTACCCCGAATAAAACTACTTATGTTTACTTTGTAAAACTGTAAAAATCAAAATATGATGAGAATAATAAAAATTGAAACATTGTTTTTCGCAATGTTATTATTTGTGTGTAGCGCCCATGCCCAAGAGACAAATAAAGACGTAACCATTACATCCAGTGGAAGCGGAAAAACATTGGAAGATGCTAAGCAGGCTGCTTTACGTAGTGCTACCGAACAAGCTTTTGGTGCATTTATTTCATCGAAAACCGAAATGTTTAATGATCAAGTCGTGGCTGATCAAATGGCTTCTGTATCTAGTGGCAACATTAAATCTTTTGAAATTTTAAACCAAGATCAGCTGCCCGACGGACGATGGGGTGTGACATTAAAAGCCATTGTTTCAGTAGATAAGCTGACCAGTTTTGTGCAGGCAAAGGGAATTGCCATTGAAGTGAAGGGTGGCATGTTTGCATTAAATATCAAACAGCAACTGCTTAATGAACAGGGCGAAATAAAAGCGGTAGCAGAAATGATTGGCCTATTACATGAACCCATGCAGATTTCCTTTGATTATGTTATAAAAAGTAGTGATCCAAAATCATTAGATGCCGAAAGCAAGAATTGGGAAATCCCCTTACTTGTAACAGCCACATGTAATAAAAACATTGATTTTTGTGCTAATTATTTCAAGAAAACGCTTGCTGCTTTATCATTGTCCCCAAGCGAAGTAGAAACGTATAAATCATTGAATAAACAAGTGTTTCCAGTAGAAGTAATGTACCAAAATCAAACTTTAACTTACAACCTGCGAAAACAATCGTCTATTTCAGCAATTAAGTCATTAATGTCAAATTGGGCATTTTATACAAGGCTCTTTACTGTACAATCCGGAATGGATGAGTCCTTCGGAAACAGAAGAGGTAGTCTATTCGGATTTGATAATTCATATAGTTCATCAGTGAGTATCAACTTCCCTACAAATGGCCAGCAGGCAGCAACCTTTAGTTGGAATGATAAACGAACGCTAGCTCAAATTGAGCAAATGACTGGTTATTCTGTAAAACCCAGAGGTGTAGTTTCTAATTTTAAAAATGGCGGCTATGTTGTGTATGAAAAAGATGGGCATGGTCTTGTTATGGGTTTGTTTGATGTAGGAAAATTCAATTGGACAGACGCAAAAACAGCTTGTGACGAATTAGTATTAAATGGATACACTGATTGGCGTTTACCATCTAAAGAAGAACTCGAATTTATTTTTAATAATGTATATGAATTAGGGCTTAAAGCAGGGGTTTTAAGAACCTACTATTGGAGTAGTACGGAGAACTACGGTTACAACGCGTGGTACTTAGTCACCGACAGTCATAAAGAAAGCGACTACAGCTATAAGTACCACGGCACCTTCTATGTGCGTGCTGTACGGGATTTTTAGGTATATATTAATCAATCAATACAAAACTTGCCCTGCATTTAAATGGTAAGAAAAAAAGTAATTAAAAAATTAATGTGAAGTTGTTTTAATTTGAATTTAAAAATTCAACAGCATCTTCGGCACAATCCACAACTTTAAAAATAGACACCAGTTTAGTCATGGTTAAAATTTCCCGTGTTCTGGTATTTAATCCAAATAAAACCGCTTCTCCTCCCGCATTACGGGCTTTGGTTAACAACTGTATAAGGGCATTAAGGCCACTACTGTTTAAATGCTGTAATGCAGTTAAATTAAACATCCACTTGGTTTTTCCTTCGGCTGCATAATGTTCAGCTTTTAAAAGAGTTTCATTAATTTGATTTTTTTCAAGCAAATTGCCACTCCACGAAAAACAGGGAAAACCCGAAAGTTCTGAAATGTGTTGTTCAAAGGCCATATTATTTAACTTTATAAGGGCAGGTTCCGTTATTTAATAGTGCTCTGCATGAACCATAAAAATGCAGGGCATGTCTATCAATATTAAAATTAAGCAATTTTGAAGTACTTTGTTGGATATGAATTACCCGAGGGTCACAAAATTCAAATACGGTTTGGCAATCATTACAAATTAAGTGATCGTGCTGCTTGTATTTATAGGAGCGCTCGTATTGCGCACTATTTTTACCAAATTGATGTTTTATAATTAAACCGGCATCAATTAGCAACTCTACATTGTTGTATAAAGTAGCTTTACTAATACGGTGCTTTTTTAGCTTCATATTTTTATAAAGCAATTCAATATCAAAATGACCCGAAATGGCATAAATCTCTTTTAAAATAACCCCGCGTTCATGCGTTTTACGCAATTTCCGAGATTCTAAAAATGTTTTAAATACGTTTACTACCGTTGTAAAATCATCCGAAGTCACATTCGAATTTAAGTAAATATTAAATGCGTTTTAAAAACAATTACTTATATTTGAATATGTCGTATGGCATTTGCCTGTTAAGTGCGGTTCCCGGACGTTCAGAACCCCGGAGCACTTCAGAATTGGTTACTCAAATATTGTTTGGTCAGCTGTACACCCTGTGTGCAACCGAAAAAGATTGGCATCAGGTAGAATTGCAGCGCGATCAGTACAAATGCTGGATCCATCAATCGCAACACCAGAGTATAGATGCAAAACTGTTTCAGAGTTTTGTACAAACACAAACACCCTTAGTGCATGATTTTTTAGTACCCTATCAGCATATTGCTACACGACGGATACAGTATTTATCTATGGGTTGTGAACTTCCGATGATTTTAGCACATCAGGATTTACCCACTGAACTGCATTACCGAAAACTAGAACATATACCACCGCTAGAGCCTGAGGGACCCAGATCGTATTTAAACCATAAAGCCTTTCAGTTTTTAGGTGTTCCTTACATGTGGGGAGGTAAAACACCATTTGGAATAGATTGTAGCGGGCTAGTTCAAATATTATTTTCGCTATTGGGTCATACCTTGCCACGCGATGCTGCGCAACAGGTGCACTTAGGTACAACATTAAATTTTTTAGAAGAAGCCGAATGCGGAGATCTAGCTTTTTTTGATAATGATCAAGGTCAAATTACACACGTTGGTATTTTGCTTTCAAAGCAAAGTATAATTCATGCAAGTGGAAGTGTAAAATGCGATACAATAGATCATTATGGTATAAAGCCAGAGGGTTCAGAACACTATTCGCATCGTTTACGTGTGGTAAAACGAATTTTACAGCTATAGCATTTTTGCTTTATCCGCTTTTCCTGTTTTAAGATAAATTTGTTTTAGTGCACGCTTTACAGCTTCGTCATCAGGCTTTATAGTTAATGCGCGTTCTAAATAGGGCAGGGCTTTATTTAAAAATACAGCAGCCTGTTGCTCTATTTGTTTTGAAAACTGCAATGCATTTTGCCCTTTGGGCGTTTTTAATTGCGACCATTTTACAGCATGGTTATTATATAATGCACCTAAATTAAAGAGCAATGCAAATTGCTGATCAGAACGTTCCGGTAACAGTTGAAATGCTTTAAGGTATAAGGCTTCCGTTGCTTTCCATAATGTATCGTAAGCAGGCATACCGGGACCTACTTGTAACTGCTGAACTTCATTGTCTAATATATTTGCTAATACCAAAATAAGATTACTTTGTTGGGGTGCTTTTGAAATTGCCAATTGTAAATTGGTTTTGGCTTGTGAAATATTTTTTTGAGCAATATACAGGTTTGTTTCTTCTGAAATTAATCCTAAATCAGATGGATGCCGGCTACGTCCGTTTGTAAGCCATTGCAACGCTTGATTGGTATCCCCTTGTTCTAAATACAAACGCGATAGCATACTGTAAAAACTGATTTGATCCCACTGTTGTGTTATGCCATGTTCTAAAAAGCGTTTAGAGCGCGTGGTGTTTTTTGAATTTAGTGCGGCAATACATGCGTTATTCCAACTTATTGTATCGTACATTGACGTCATATCAAAATATAATTCGTACGACATTTCAAAAGCCTGAGATGCCATTTCATAGGATTTATTCTGATACATTACATTAGCAAGATTTGATGCATCAATGCGCATTCGTGAAAGTATACGTTTAAGTTCGGTATTATCATCGTTTTGAAAATCCGTTTTAAACAATTCGGAACTTTTTGGGTCTAAGCGCTTAAACTGAATCCACGATTTCCAGGCATCAAACAGGTATTTGGAGTCTAACAGTGCATAATAGTTTAATATCTGCTCCTGTGTTATTGTTTTACCTGCTTTTGAAAATTGCATTTGTATAGAATCTATTTTAAATCCAAAAAGCAGGGCATTAACACGTACCGCGTATGACCATGTTAAGGCCTTTACAGTAGTTTCGCTTTGTGTTTGTGCAGATTGAATGGAATTAAGCGCATTAAGCAAAAGTGGCCTTTCAAAGCGTCCGTCTGAAAGTGCTGTTTGATAATCTGTAATGTAACGCCATGTGGCATTAAGGGCTTTTTTTTGCGCCTGGCCTGTAATTCCAAAACAAAGTATTATGCATAAGAGAAATGCAGGCATCTTATTTAAATTTTATGGCATTTTCAGTATCACCAATACGGATGTATGCTTGATAAATACGTTGTTTATAAGCTTTATCAGAATTTAGTTCAAATGCTTTTTTAAGAAAAGGAATGGCTTTTGTAAATTGAGTTTTTACCAAGTCTTCGTATTTTTTTATTTTTTCTTTTTCGGTAGGTTTTAAATCATTTAAAATACGTTGTGCGTCAGCCCCCGAATTAAAATACAAAGCCCCAAGTTTATAATTTATGAGTTCAGATGCAGGGTTCAGATTATACGCTTCTAAATAGTATTTTTCGGCCTCAACAAGTTTTGCTGATTTTTCATAAACCTGCCCTAAAACCAGCTTTAAATATCGTTATCAGGAGCTAATTCAATGGCATTTTGAACTTTAACAATTAAGTCTTGTGTTTTTTTACGGGCTAAGTAAATATCAATTTCAGTACCTATTAATACCATGTTGCTTTCAAACAGATCTTTACCTTTTTCAATAACACTCAAAGCAGATGCTGTGTCTTTTTCTGCTAAGTAAAGTTTTAACATGGATTCATATATAAAAGCTTCTTTATATCCCATTCGCATAAGCGTTTCGGCAATCTGTTTCATTTGATTTTTATCGCCGGCATATGTATTTACTTTAAATCGATTGTACACCAATTTTTCTTTGGTTATGTTAGAACGCTTCATAGCCTGATCAAAATCATAGGGCAGGGCGTTTTCAAGTAAATTATATATTGCTAAAGCCTCTGTATACATTGAATTAGGTACATAATACGATTCCGATTTACGCAGGCAAGCCGAAGCCGCTTGTACCAGCCAATTTTTTACTTCGTCCTTATAAATTAATTCTTTATCTAAAATAAAACACTGTGTAAAAGCTTCTAATGCTTTTTCTTCTGATTTTGAATCTAAGGCTCTAATGCGTGATGAGGTATCGGCATAAATCGCTTTAAATACTTCACCGCGGCATTTCCAAGTTTTAGCTTTACCTTTAGTTTCAGCATGCGCTATGGCGGCATCGGCAGCACTGCGGGCTTTTTCAAAGTCTTTATTGCGAGTGTAATTAATCATATTTTGCACATTTATGCTTTGCGATTTATAATACATGGGCATTGCAAAAATGGCAAGTACAGCCAAATGGATTTTAATTTTCATGCTATAAAACTAAATTAATCAATTGAAATTTTTTTGAATTTAACGTTATTCAACAGTTCTTTTTGCTGACCTTCTTTTGCTTTTTCAATTTGCGATTCAATGATATAACGATCACCAACTACAACCGTAGTTAATAAAGCAGGTAAAAACGATTTAGAAATTTGAGCGTTTACATCATTTCGTGTCATGGCATTTAAAATTTCGTTTTGTTTTCTTGTAAAATCACTGGGTAAATTAAATCGCTGTATGTTATACAAAAAAGAAGCTTTTTGCATGGGCGCTTCGTATTTTAAAGCCTCTTGGTTTAATAAGGAGCTTTTGGTAAAGTTTAATTCTTCATCACTAATGCCATCTTTTACGTAACGGTTTAACTCTTTAAAAATTTCAGCAAGCGACAAAGCGGTTGCACTGCGCTTAACAGAAGATGATAATACAAACCTTCCATTGTAGGCATCACCTTCAAAACTGGAGCGTATGCCATAAGTATAGCCTTTTTGCTCGCGCAGATTTAAATTTAAGCGGCTGTTAAAATTACCTCCAAAAATAAAATTGGCGATGCGGTTTTTGTAAAAATCACCGGTAGCATCAAATTTTAAAGACGGGTACCCCATTTTAATTACTGAAGACGAAGCAAGGGTTTTATTGCCTATTAAAAACTGCTGATTGGCAGTGGGTTTTGCTGCGGGCACATCAGGCAATTTAAGTCCTTTTGATTTCCAGTTACCCAAAAAACTAAGTTTATTAAGTATATCCTGCTCTTCAATGTCACCAACAACTACAATCCGCATAAAGTCAGGGGCATAATATGAATTGTAGTACGATTTTAAATCAGAAAGTTCAATGGCATCAACTGTTTTGGTACTTGGACGAAGCCCCATAATATTATCACCGTACATGGCATAATCAAATAATTTATCTGCTATTTGATCGGCAGATGTTTCTTCATCTTTTATGCTGGCCCGGTATTGTTTTTTGGCGAGTTTAAAATCTTCTTCTTTAAAACCGGGATGAAACAGTTTTTCATCTAATAATTTTAAGGTCGCATCTAAATTGTTATTTAAACTGCGAATCATAATGGAAGTACTTAACCGGTCAGAAGAAAAGCTAATGCTGCTTCCCATTTTATCTAAGGCAGCACTTATTTGCTCAGTAGTAAAGTGTTCAGTACCTTCATTAAGCATGGCTGCTGTCATTTCAGGTATGCCTAATTTTTTTAACTTGTCCTGAATAAATAAACTACCGCCTTCAAGGGTAATAAACACATTTACTTCGGGTGTTTCTTTTGAAACGGTACCAATAACAGGAACCCCGTTTTTTAATTTTTGCTGAAAATATACAGGTGTTTTAACAGTTACAGCGCTACCTGCAACCGGGCGAAGTGCACGGTTAAAGGCATCGGGTATGGGTTGATAGCTGAGTCCTTTATATTCAGGATTTTCCTCATAGGGTAATGCCGCATAGGGATTAATACTTTTAACCGAATCTTTTGTATCCATTATAGGATACGTATTTAATACAGCTGCTCCGGAGCCTTTGATATATTTTTTAAAAACACGTTCGATGTCTTCCTTGGTAACTTTTGTATAGCGGTCTAGTTCTTCAGATATATAAAATGATTTTGACAATAGGCGCTCCCATTCTGAAATTATACTGGCTTTACCAAAAACCGAATTTACACCAGAATATATTTGCGATTCAATTTGCCCTTTTGCAATGGCAAGCGCTTCATCGGTTATACCACTTAAAGCAAACTCATCAATAGCGGCTTTTACCTTGTTGTCCAGTTCCGAAAATAATTTTTCAAGATCAAAATCTTCAGGTGGATACGCAAAAATTTGAATTTGAAATTCACCGGAAAGATCTTCCGATTGATGACTTACTCCTGCTTGTACAGCTAATTTAGATTTTACAAAATTTTTATAAAACACAGAATTATTACCCCCGCCCATCATAGTAGATAATAAATCTAAAGCGGGTTCGTCTTTATGATAATGACTTACGGTAGGGTAAACTCTAAGATTTAAAGGAAAATAAGTGCGGTCTTTGTAGGCTGTATATTTATCACTAGCTATGGTAACTGCAGGCGTGCGCAGTTTTTTAACTTCTGGACAGGGTTTAAGTGATCCAAAGTACTTTTCAATCCAATCTAATGCCTGTGTGCCTTGAAAATCACCACTAACGGTTAAAATGGCATTATTAGGTCCATACCAGCGTAAAAAGAAATTTTTTACATCAGTTAAGTTGGCTTTATTTAAATCGTCAACGTATCCAATTACTGGCCAGCTGTAAGGATGTGCATTAGGGTATAAGGTTTTATTTATTTCTTCAACAAAGGCCATGGCATAGGGCTGATTTTCGACATTTTGCGATTTTTCATTTTTTACGGCATCGCGCTGGTTTTCAAATTTTTTACTGGTTAAAGAATCCAGTAAAAATCCCATGCGGTCAGACTCTAACCATAAAGCCATTTCAAGGTAATTAGACGGCAAGGTTTCAAAATACACGGTTTTATCACGTTGTGTAAATCCATTCATTGTACCGCCGGCGTTAGATACAAGTTTAAAATGTTCTTCATCGCCTACATGTTTTGAACCTTGAAACATCATGTGCTCAAAAAAGTGTGCAAAACCCGATTTTCCTATACTCTCACGATTAGACCCCACCTTGTAGGTAACCATAACATTAACTACAGGATCCGAATGATCTTCGTGCAATAAAACCGTTAAGCCGTTAGCTAATTTCCAACGCTCATAGGCAATGCTGATTTTACCGGGCTGCGCTTCTATACGTTCAATTAAGGTACGGGTAGGTGCTGCACTGTTACTTGGTGAAGCTATTACCGTGCTTGCATTAGTTGCAGGAGCGGTTTTCTTTTTTTGTTGTGCAAAAAGCGATCCACTTATTACAAGCAGACCAAGGGCAAAGGATGTAATTTTCATAAATTTTAGGATTGTGACGTTTCGTGGGGTGGATTTTGATTTGAATTTTCAGTATCGGAAGTATGCGGTGCATCCGATTCAACAATATGTTCATCGCGTTCTACTTTAGTAACCGCTGCTATGGCATCATCGTCCTGAATGTTAATAAGCCTTACACCTTGAGTGGCACGACCCATAACCCGTAAATCGGCAACATTTAGGCGAATGGCAATACCATTTTTGGTAATAATCATTAAGTCGTCTTTGTCGCTAACAGATTTAATTCCCACTAATGCGCCTGTTTTTTCAGTAATATTAATGGTTTTAACCCCTTTTCCGCCACGGTTTGTAATACGGTATTCTTCAACCTCAGATCGTTTTCCGTATCCGTGCGCTGCAACAACTAAAATATTGGTTTCAGGAGATTCAATACAAATCATACCAATTACTTCATTTGTGCCTTCACCTTCATCATCTAAATCAATACCAATTACACCACTGGCATTTCGACCCATGGGACGCACTTTTTCTTCAGGAAAACGACATACTTTTCCCTTTCGGGTGGCTAGCATCATTTCTGAGCTTCCGTTGGTTAATGCGGCTTCAAGTAAGCAATCGCCCTCACGAATTGTTATGGCATTAATACCATTAGCCCGCGGACGCGAGTAAGCCTCAAGGGCCGTCTTTTTAATGATACCCTGTTTGGTACATAAAATAATGTAGTTTGAATGTAAGTACTGTTCATCGGAAAGATCTTTAACATTTATAAATGCCCGAACACGATCGTCGGGAGCAATACTTATTAAATTTTGAATGGCACGTCCTTTGCTTTGCTTATTACCTTCGGGTACTTCATAGGCCCTGATCCAGTAAACTTGTCCTTTTTCGGTAAAAAGCAAAATATAGTTATGGGTAGATGCGGTAAACATGTGTTCCACAAAATCTTCATCACGCGTGGCCGTTCCCTTTGATCCTCTACCACCACGGTTTTGCGAACGGTATTCGGAAAGTAAAGTGCGTTTCATATAGCCCAAATGGGATATGGTAATTACAACCTCTTCATTGGCAATCATGTCTTCTACACGCAACTCATCACCTGCATATACAATTTCTGTACGTCGCGCGTCACCATACTTTTCACGTATTTCAACAAGTTCTTGCTCAATAATAGAAAAGCGTAAAGCCTCGTTATTTAATACCTCATTTAAACGTGCAATGGTTTGCATCAGTTCATCATATTCTTGTTTCAATTTATCACGCTCTAATCCGGTTAAGGTTCTTAAGCGCATGTCTAAAATTGCACGGGCTTGTATTTCTGATAATGAAAAGCGCTGAATAAGTTCATCTCTTGCAAATTCCGGCGTTTCGCTTTCACGAATTACCCGTATAACCTCATCTAAGTGGTCTAATGCAATTAACAGTCCTTGTAAAATATGTGCGCGCTTTTCTGCTTGTGCAAGTTCAAATTTGGTTCGGCGTACCACAACTTCATGACGGTGATCAACAAAATGCCGAATAAGATCTTTTAAGTTTAACAATTCAGGACGTCCGTGTACCAAAACCACATTGTTAATTGAAAAAGAACTCTGTAATGCCGAATATTTATAGAGATTATTAAGGACAACATTGGCAATGGCATCACGACGCAATTCATAAACTATTCGGATACCTTCACGATTACTTTCATCCCGAATTTCAGATATACCTTCAATTTTCTTTTCGTTGCACAATTCCCATTGGCGCTTTATCATTTCCGCCTTATTAATCTGATACGGCACTTCAGTTACAACAATCCGTTCGCGGTCTCCAACGGGTTCAATTTGTGCACGTGCACGCATAACCACTCTGCCTCTTCCAGTTTTAAAAGCTTCTCGAACCCCCTCATAGCCATATATAATGCCACCTGTTGGAAAATCCGGTGCCTTAACAAATTGCATGAGTTCATCCATGGTAATATCATGATTATGGATATAAGCAATAATGGCATCTATACATTCCTTTAAGTTGTGTGGCGCCATATTGGTTGCCATACCAACTGCGATACCCGCAGATCCATTCATTAACAGATTGGGAATTCTACTCGGTAAAACGGTCGGTTCGGTTAACGAATCATCAAAATTGGGTTTAAAGTCAACGGTGTCTTTTTCAATATCCGACATCATTTCTTCTGCAATTTTCCTAAAACGCACTTCGGTGTAACGCATGGCTGCCGGCATATCACCATCCATAGAGCCAAAGTTACCTTGGCCGTCAACAAGCATGTAGCGTAATGACCAATCTTGTGCCATACGAACCATGGTATCGTAAACACTGGCATCACCATGAGGATGGTATTTACCCAAAACCTCACCCACAATACGCGCCGATTTTTTATACGGACGGTTATGAAGTACGCCTAAGTCCAGCATACCATATAATACCCTGCGGTGTACGGGTTTTAATCCATCACGCACATCCGGTAAGGCACGCGAAACAATAACAGACATCGAATAGTCGATGTAGGCGGTTTTCATTTCATCTTCAATATTGATGGGAATTATTTTGGTTCCATCAGGCAAGGGCATACTTTCATTCATATATTAAACGCAGATTGTTTTTGTAAAAGCCTGAAATTACAATAAATTCGGAGCTTTAAAGGGCTTATTTTATTAACATTATTTGTTCAAAATTAAAATTAAAAAACACTGCTTTTTCACGCCTTTGATTTACTTTTATTGAGATTGAAATCTCTTATGGAAGCAAAATTTTCCCCCCGCGTTAAAGATGTTATTACGTTTAGTCGCGAAGAGGCCATTCGCCTCGGTCATGAATATATTGGGCTTGAACATTTAATGTTGGGCATGATTCGCGACGGTGAGGGCGTGGGTATGCGCTTACTAAAAAATTTAGGGGTTTCAGCAGCAGAATTTCGAAAACAGCTGGAACAAAGTTTAAGCCCCGGCGTTAAAAAAAACCATCAATTATCTAATATACCACTGGTAAAACAGGCAGAAAAAGTTTTAAAACTGACATATCTGGAAGCCAAGTCTTTTAAATCACCTATGATTGGTACAGAACATTTACTGCTTTGTATTTTAAAGGAAGATGACAATGTGGTTTCTAAAATACTGTCACGTTTAGGTGTAGACTACTTATCAGCTAAAAATGAACTTGAGCAATTTATAGACCAAACCCAAGGTCATGAGGATCATCCCGAAGAAATTGAAAATTCAACCTCCAGTGATGATGAGGACTCAGATGACGGCCTCGGATCGGGTTCTTCGTCAACATCAAAAAAGCCTGCCGATGGAAAATCTAAAACCCCTGTACTTGATAATTTCGGCCGCGACTTAACCAAAATGGCTGAAGACGGCAAATTGGATCCGGTTGTTGGGCGTGAAAAAGAAATTGAGCGCGTTTCACAGATTTTATCGCGACGTAAAAAAAATAATCCGATGTTAATTGGCGAACCCGGCGTTGGTAAGTCCAGTATAGCCGAAGGATTGGCCTTGCGTATCATCCAGCGTAAAGTTAGTAGGGTTTTGTTTGGTAAGCGTGTTATCACTTTAGATTTAGCATCGTTGGTGGCCGGCACAAAATATCGGGGACAATTTGAAGAGCGGATGAAAGCCGTTATGAACGAACTTGAAAAAAGTCCGGATATTATTTTATTTATAGATGAAATTCATACAATTATTGGAGCCGGCGGTGCCAGCGGAAGTCTTGATGCCAGCAATATGTTTAAACCGGCCTTGGCTCGTGGTGAAATACAATGTATTGGAGCCACGACATTAGATGAATATCGTCAATACATCGAAAAAGACGGGGCTTTAGAACGGCGCTTTCAAAAAGTTTTAGTAGAGCCGGCTACGCCCGATGAAACCTTACAAATTTTAAATAATATCAAATCAAAATACGAAGACCATCATAATGTGAGTTATACCGATGATGCCTTAAAAGCCTGCGTGCAATTAACCGCGCGCTATATAACCGATCGGCATTTACCCGATAAAGCAATTGACGCACTGGATGAAGCCGGAAGTAGGGTTCATATTACCAACATTCATGTTCCTGAAAATATTGTTGCAATAGAAAAACAACTGGAAGACATAAAAGATCAAAAAACAAAGGCTATTCGTGAAACCAAATACGAAGACGCGGCACGTTTTCGTGATGTTGAAAAGCAATTGCAAACACAACTGGAAAGTGCCAAAAAAACATGGGAGGAAGAGTCGCGTCAAAATCGGGTTAAAGTAAGTGAAGACAATGTTGCAGAAGTAGTAAGCATGATGAGTGGCATACCTGTACAAAAAGTAAATCAAAACGAAGGGTCTAAACTTATTAAAATGCAAGAGTTGCTTCAGGGCAAAGTAATAGGTCAAGATCAGGCCCTGCAAAAGGTTGTACGTGCCATTCAGCGAAACCGCGCCGGATTAAAAGACCCCAACAAACCTATTGGCTCATTTATTTTTCTTGGGCCAACCGGTGTGGGAAAAACACAATTGGCAAAAATCCTTGCGCGCCACCTTTTTGATAATGATGACGCGCTGATTCGTATTGACATGAGTGAGTACATGGAAAAATTTGCAACTACTCGCTTAATTGGCGCACCTCCGGGATATGTGGGGTATGAGGAAGGGGGGCAGCTAACCGAAAAAGTACGCCGCAGACCCTATGCGGTGGTATTGCTCGATGAAATTGAAAAAGCGCATCCCGATGTGTTCAACATGCTGCTGCAGGTTTTAGATGATGGACAACTAACCGATAGTTTGGGTCGAAAAGTGGATTTTAAAAATACCATTATTATTATGACATCAAATATAGGTGCACGTCAACTTAAAGAATTTGGAACCGGTGTTGGATTTGGAACTTCAGCACGTAAAGAGCAAGAAGAAGACGTTTCAAAAGCAGTAATAGAAAACGCACTTAAAAAAGCGTTTGCCCCTGAATTTTTAAATCGCATCGATGATGTCATTATGTTTAATGCATTAAATCGTGAGGATATTCATAAAATAATTGAAATTGAACTTTCAGGCTTATTTAGCCGAATTCAAGGTCTGGGCTATAAAATCAGTATTTCGGATGCTGCAAAAGATTTTATTGCCGAAAAAGGGTACGATCCTAATTTTGGAGCCCGGCCGCTTAAGCGAGCCATTCAAAAATATATGGAAGACCCTATGGCCGAAGAAATTTTAAAAAACAACGTGACGGAAGGTGATGAGTTGCTTGTAGATTTAAATACAGAAACGCAAGAAATTACAGTGCAATCAAAAAAACACAAACCAAAACGTACAAAAAAAGACGAAAATTCATAAACCCCATGAGCAGTACCACGCCACTTAAACAAAGAAAGGCAAAAACCATTGCGGCTATTCCATTTTATTTAATGGTCTACAATGATGACATAAATACGTTTGATTACGTTATTAAAACATTAATGGAGGTTTGTGGTCATGAACTACCTCAGGCGACACAGTGTACGTATTTAATACATTACAAAGGCAGCTGTTCTGTTAAAGAAGGAGCCTACCATGAGCTATTACCAATAAAGGATTTACTTTTTGCAAAAGGGCTTTGTGCAGGACTGTCTACGTAATGCATGAAACCTAAAATTCATTTAATTGCCATTGGGGGTAGTGTTATGCACAATTTAGCGCGTGCATTGCATGCAAACGGATACGAAGTAACTGGAAGTGATGATGAAATACACGAGCCCAGCTATACCCGGCTTAAAACACAAGGGTTGTTACCAGCAGTTATGGGTTGGGACACCAACCGAATCCACAAAGATCTAAAAGCAGTTATTTTAGGTATGCACGCTCGTGCAGATAATCCTGAATTACAAAAAGCGCGTGCCCTTCAAATACCTGTATATTCATTTCCAGCATTTTTTTACGAGGCTACACAATCTAAAACCCGCATTGTAATTGGAGGAAGTCATGGTAAAACATCCATAACCGCTATGATTTTACATGTTTTTAAAGCAGCACAAAAACCATGTGATTTTTTAGTTGGAGCCCAATTACAAGGCTTTGATACTATGGTACAGTTGAGTGATGCCGATTGTGCTGTATTTGAGGGTGATGAATATTTGGCATCCGCATTAGATCCGCGACCTAAATTTCATTTATACCGCCCGCATATTGCTGTTTTAAGTGGCATTGCTTGGGACCATATAAATGTATTTCCAACATTTGAAAATTACTTAGATCAGTTTAGAATATTTATAAAATGCATTGAGCCTGGAGGCCTTTTATTGTATTGTGAAGAAGATGCCGTTCTTACAGGTTTGGTAAACGAGCGTCCCAATTCCGATATACGGTATATTCCTTATAAAACGCCACCACACTCTATTAAAGACAAAACCACGTATTTAAATGTAAACCAAAACGCTATTCCGTTATCTGTATTTGGAACGCATAATTTACAAAATCTTGAAGCTGCACATCAGGTATGTAAAGCAGTTTCAATTTCAGATGCTGACTTTTACAAGTTTATTCAGGTTTTTCAAGGCGCATCCAAACGATTGGAGCCGGTTTTTAAATCAACGCAATTTTATTGTTTTAAAGATTTTGCACACTCACCATCAAAATTAACAGCAACGGTTAAAGCGGTTCGCCAACAGTTTACTGATTTTAGTGTATTTGCTTGTCTTGAATTGCACACATTTAGCAGTTTAAACGAAGCGTTTTTAAGTCAGTACCAAAACACCCTTAATGAAGCCCATATAGCCTTTGTGTATTTTAATCCTAAAACATTACTACATAAAAAATTAAAGCCCATAACCAAAGAGCAGGTAAAAAACTTTTTTAACCGAAACGATCTAAAAGTTTTTACAGACAGTAATGCATTTAAATCTGCTGTTGAAGCACAAGTTAAAGCCAAACAGGTGTTGTTGTTAATGAGCAGCGGAACATTTGATGGAATACAAATTGATACGTGGGGAACTGCATTAGGTGAAAAAGTCGGGCTGACGTGACTCGAACACGCGACCCCCAGCACCCCATACTGGTACACTACCAACTGTGCTACAGCCCGAACTTGATTTGCAAAAATACAAATAATTAAATGTTACTATAATATAAATTGATTATAAGGGTTGTAATACCCTTGTTTATTTAAAGAAATGTAATTGGTTTTAAAACACGCTTTATTTATTTTGAAAAAAAGCATTCCATTTTATTAAATCAATTAAAAAAAGCTTGTGCAATTTATAATTGCGTGTTAAAAAACATTCTTTTTAAGTATTAACGTTGTCCAACGCAAATATGTTATTAGGTATACAAATACCTTAAAACAAATGGCCGAGCTTGTTTTTTTTGGTTTCTAGGTATTTTAAATTATGTGGATTAGGATGTGTTTTTAATGCAACGTATTCTACAATTTCAAGGTTGTACCCCTCTAAGCCAGCACGTTTTTTTGGATTATTA